>JBPBPY010000439.1:0-15393 GCA_050954505.1 Janthinobacterium lividum | reverse complement strand
TCAGCAGTTCTTCCGGCGTGGCGCGTTCCATCCAGGCGCGCGCCGCAGGAGGCGTGCGGTCGGACAGCGCATGATAGGCGCTCAGCACCGTCTTCGACGGCGGCGTGACGCGAATGTCCTGGTGGGTGGAGACCACGTATCCCAAGCCCTCGCCTTGATAGATCACGTTGTCCCACGACAGCGGCGCGCTCGGCAGTTCGGCTGGAAACCGCCGCATGAGGAAATTCGCCACCAGCCATGGCGCATGGACCGGCATGTGCTGCGCCGGGTCGAATCCATACGAAGCCAGCGCCGGCACCACGCGCGCGGCCACAAACAGCGGCATGGCGCAGATGGCCCGGCGCGCGGTCACAATCCAGCTTCGTGGTTTGCCGTCCACGAGTTCGAAGCAAAGGGCCCGCACACCCTTGCCATGCGGCGCCAGCCTGACCACGGTGCCGGGTTTGCGCCGGCTGCCGCTGGCCCGGTCGATGGCCTGGGCCAGCGGTGCCAGCCCGCCAGGCCAGGTCAGCCAGCTGCCAGGCTCGGCATTTTGCGCAGCGCCATCGCGGCTGCAGAAATAATGCAGGCCGGCCCAGGCTGAAATTTCCCTTGCCGGGCGGCCGTAATCGTCACGGCATGCATAGTCGAGAAACCACAACAGCGTTGGCGCGCGGTAGCCGCGTTGCGCCAGCCATTCGGCCAGCGTGATGCAGTCCAGCGCCAGCCAGGCCGGGTCGCTCGAAGACAGCGCGGCGGGCAAGGCAAAGACCCGGCGGCCATCACTGCCGCGCAGGCTTCGCAGGCGTTCCATTTCACTCAAAAACCGGGTTTGCTGGGCCAGTTCCCAGTCGGGCACGCCTTCCCTGGGCATGACGCCTTCTTGCCAGCTGCCCTGGTACAGCACCCGCTCATGTGGTGCATGCAGCAGATAACGCTCGTCATAATACGGCGACGCAGATTGTGCATTGCGCATGATGATGCCCAGGTCGGCCAGCAGTTCACGCACATGGAACGATTCGCGCGACGGCAGCGGCAGATAGTGGGCGCCGGTTGGGCACGCCAGCTCGCCATAGCGCGCGCCGGCAGCATTGCCATACGGTTGCGGGCCATCGACGACAAGGAAATCGGTTTTTCCTTCGCGTTGCATCTTCCAGGCCGCTGTCAGGCCGGCGATGCCCGATCCGGCAATCAAGACATCGGTACGGCGTTCTTCCGCAGGCGGCGGCAGCCAGGCGCCATCGCGCAGGTAATGCCCCTCGCTGCGGCCCGGACTGGCAATGCCCAGATTGGCAGGATCGATCTCCCGCGCATGCTGCCAGGCCGCACGCCCCAGCAAGCCGGCAGCGCCGGCGGCACCGAGCAGGCTGAAACTGCGCAGGAACCCGCGCCGGTCGCTCACCGGATGACCCGGTGCCAGTCCTGCTCGAAGGCGTGCACCAGCGACTGGGTATTGAGACGGTTCGGCGCCATCTCCAGGCGCGGCATGTCGGGCGGGAAGCGGAACATTTCAGTGGTCGTATCGGCATCCAGGTAGCGCATTGGCAAGCGGTAGCGCAGCGGCGGCTGCCAGGTACCCTGCTGCTGCGCCAGGATGAAACCCCACTCGCCGAACGACGGCACATACAGATGATATGGGGCGGTGCGCAAGCCGCTTTCGCGCAGCGTGGCATCGACAGTCCAGAACGCATGCGGGGCATGGAATGGCGAGGTCGCCTGCACCACCATCAAGCCATTGGCCGAGAGATGGCGCTTGACCATGCCGTAGAAAGGCACCGAGTACAGCTTGCCAAGCGCAAAGCTGGAGGGATCGGGGAAGTCGATCAGCACGGCATCGAAAACCTCCCCGCTTGCTTCGAGCCAGCGCGCGGCGTCCTGGTTGACCACGCTCACCCGTGGGTCATTGAGCGCATTGCGGTTCAGCGCCACCAGTTCAGGGCGGCTGGCGAACGCCTTGGTCATGGCTGCATCGAGATCGACCAGCGTCACATGCCAGATGTCGGGATAACGCAGCACTTCCCGCAGGGCCAGCCCGTCGCCACCGCCCAGGATCAGCACCGAGCGTGCCCACGGCAAGGACGCCAGCGCCGGATGCACCAGCGCTTCGTGGTAGCGGTATTCATCGCGCGAGGAAAATTGCAGGTTGCCGTTGATGTACAGGCGCAGATCATCCTTCCATTTGGTGATGACCAGCCTCTGGTAAGGCGTGGTGGTGGAATACACGACTTCGTCGCCGAACATGCCGTGTTCACCCCAGCGCACCAGCCGATCGGAGGCAACGAAGCCGCAGGCAAGAACCAGCAGCAGCGCGCAGGCACGCAGCAAACGGGCGCCGGTATTGCGCAGCTCGTGGCGAAACATGCGGATGGTCCAGATGCCCACGCCGACATTGAGCATGCCGAACAGGAAGCCGCTGCGCACCAGGCCCAGCTGCGGCGCCAGCACCAGTGGAAACAGCAGCGACACCGCCAATGCGCCGAGATAGTCGAAGGTCAGCACCTTGCTGACCAGTTCGTTGAAACCGGTCTGGCGCGCATTGAGCGCACGCATGACCAGCGGAATCTCCATGCCGACGAACACGCCGATCAGGAACACCATGACATACAGCAGGGTGCGAAACGGCGCCGCCATCCAGGAAAAAGTCAGGAACAGCAGGGCGGCGGAAAACCCGCCCACCAGGCCGACGGCCAGCTCGATATCGACAAAGCGGGCCAGCACATCCTCGTCCTTGACATATTTCGAACAGTGCGCACCCACGCCCATGGCAAACAGGTAGCAGCCAATGATGGAAGAAAACTGCAACAGCGAGTCACCCAGCAAGTAACTCGATAACGCGCCTGCAATGAGTTCATAAGCCAAACCGCATAAAGCAACTACAAATACCGACAGGATCAACAAAGATTTATTCACCGGATTTTCATCACTTTATTTTCGCTGTGTTGCACTGTGTTGTACTGTGTTCCGCTGTGTTCTTTTTCGGCTTGCATGGATGCCTGCGCGACGTCTGCTTGCACTGTTGTTGAATGACAGGATGCGCCTTCCACCACAGCCGGCAAAAAAAACCCGTTTGGCCGACGCCGACACAATATACTATCAGCGCCCTTCTGCACCACCATTGCGTTCGCGAGGAAAACTTGACTGCATTTGCCAACTACGTTCTCTACCTGTTCATGGCGGCCATCGTCCTGACGGTGTTTTTCGTGGCTTACACGCGCGTGACCCCGTTCGATGAAATGCTGCTCATCAGGCAGGGCAACATTGCTGCTGCACTCAGCCTCAGCGGCGCAATGATCGGTTTTTCCATGACCGTTGCATCGTGCATCTTTCATACCTCCAGCATCGTCGGATTTTTATCCTGGAGTGGCGGTGCGCTGGTGGTGCAGCTGCTGGCTTATGCGATCAGCACCCGTTTCCTGCGCATTTCGCGCGAGCATATCGAATCCGGCAATGCCGCCTACGGCAGTGTGCTGGCTGCCATTTCCCTGTCGGTTGGCGCCATCAATGCCGCCTGCATTTCCTGAAACTTCGCCTGGAAGGAAATACCATGAGCCTGTTTTCATTGGTCAAGAAACAATTCATCGATGTACTGCAGTGGAATGAAGAAAGCGATGGCGTGCTGGCCTGGCGTTATCCCATGCAGGACTTCGAAATCCAGAACGGTGCCACGCTGACGGTGCGCGAGTCGCAGCTCGCCCTGTTTGTCAACGAAGGGCAGATTGCCGACCTGTTCGGGCCAGGCAACCATACGCTGACCACACGCACGCTGCCGGTGCTGACCAACCTGAAGAACTGGGACAAGCTGTTCGAATCGCCCTTCAAGTCGGATGTCTATTTTTTCAGCACCCGGGTGCAGACGGCGCGCAAGTGGGGAACGCCGCAAGCAATCACCATCCGCGACAAGGATTTCGATGCAATCCGCATCCGCGCCTTCGGCATGTTTTCCTACCGGCTCAGCGATGCGCGCAAATTTTTTACCGAAATCAGCGGCACGCGTGACGCCTACACGCGCGATGAGGTCGAAGGCCAGCTGCAGGGCATCATGCTCTCCACCATGGCCAATTCGCTCGGGGCTTCCAGGATTCCTTTCCTCGACATGGCCGCCAACCAGAGCTTGATGGCGCAGCAGGTCAAATCCGATCTGGCCCTGGCCTTTGGCCGCTATGGATTGGCACTGGACGAATTCAACGTCGGCAACGTGAGCCTGCCCGATGAACTGCGTGAAGCACTCGACAGCCGCATCGGCGCCAGCATGAAAGGCTCGCTCGGTTCTTCCAAACTCGATGCCTACACCCGTTTCCAGACAGCCGAGGCAATTCCTCTGGCGGCCCGCAACGAAGGCGGGCTGGCAGGCATTGGCGCCGGACTCGGTGCGGGGGCAGCCATTGGCCAGGTCATGGCGCAAGGCCTGGCGGCGGCCTCCGCCTCTTCCGGCATGGCTGCCGAGCCAGCCCACACCCATGGCACCGGCAATACGGACGACCGCATTGCAGCGGCCACCTCTGCTGCCGCTGCCCAGGCGGCCGATCCATCGCCGGTAGAGCGGCTCGAACAGCTCAAGGGTTTGCTGGACAAGGGTTTGATCACGCAAGCCGACTATGACGACGCCAAGACCAGGGTATTGAACAAACTCATCGGCTGACGCTGCCCGAGACTTACTGCATGCATCTTGCCTCCTGTCCCAGCTGCGGCGCGCCGGTCGAATTCAAATCGTTTGCTTCCGTCATGGCGGTGTGCAGCTATTGCAAGACCACGGTGCTCAAGACAGCCGATACGGTGAAGAACCTTGGCCGCATGGCCGATGTGCTGGAAGACCATTCGCCGATCCAGATCGGTACGGCCGGCATTTTTGGCGCGCGCGCGTTTACCGTGATTGGCCGCATACAGCTGCAGTATCCAGCCGGCTTGTGGAATGAATGGTACCTGCTGTTTGCCGATGGCCAGGACGCCTGGCTGGGCGACTTTTCCGGCCAGTTCACATTGACGGTGGAAAAACCCTGCGCCGATGTGCTGTCGCCATTCGACGCACTGCGCCCTGCCCGGCGCCAGCGTCTTCTCGAGCAGGACTACACGGTTGCCGAAGTGCGCACGGCGCACTGCACCGGCGGCGCTGGCGAATTGCCCTTTGTCGTCGGCCAGGGCTGGCAGGCACAGCTGGCCGACCTGCGCGACGGCAGCCGCTTTGCCACCATCGACTATTCCGACGCCGCCCGGCCACGCATCCATATCGGCCAGGCCGTCAGCCTCGAAGCACTGCACTGTCAATTCCTGCGTGATGATGACACGGTGCGTGCCAGCGCCGGCCGGATTCGCAGCCCCGTGACCGCACTCGACTGCCCTTCATGCGGCAGCCAGGTGGCGCATGTGCCGGGCGTGACCCGGGAGATCGTCTGCCCCAGTTGCCACGCCCGCGTCGACATCACGACGTACGTCGCCCAGGTGCTTGCTGTTTCAGTGCGGGTCAAGCAGATTGCAAGCACGCTCGAACTCGGTGCCAAGGCCACCATCAATGGCGCGTCGTTCGAATTGATTGGCCTGTTGCGCCGCACCGACAACAATGCCAATGACTGGACCGAGTACCTGCTGTACCATCCACGCGCCGGCTTGTTGTGGTTGATTGAAACCCAGTCCGGCTGGTATCGTTCCAGGGTGCTGGATGAGTGGCCGCAATGGGAACAACACCAGCGCACCGCCCGGCTGGGTGCAGTCAGCTACCGCTGGTCTTCCCGTTACACGGCGCGGGTGACATTTGCCGCCGGCGCCTTCAACTGGCGGGTGGCTGCCGGCGAGGTGGTCGAGACGACCGAGTTCGAAGCCGGCAACAAAATTCTGGTTGCCGAGCTCACTGCCGATGAACTGACATGGTCGTCGTCGGCACCGGTTGCCGGTGACCAGTTGAAGGCATGGTTCGGCGCCGCGCTCGAGATGCCTGCCGGGACGACAATGGAACATGGTGGAACGGCAAATTGGCCGGTCCTGCGCACGGCGCGTTTCGCCTGTGGTGCCCTGGCCTTGCTGAATATGATTCCATTGCTCGATGCGTTCGGTAACACCTGGCTGTATCTTGTGTTCGGCATGCTGTCGATTATCGTGCCCGCACTGTGGCTCCACGCAACCGAAAACGATACCGAATGAACCGCAAGGAATTTGTCGTCTATGCCTGCCTGGTGGCGCTCTGGTGCACTGTCATGTGCTGGACTTCCATGGGCAGCAGCGATCAGCACGGCAGCGGCAGCGGCAGCAGCTGGAGCTCGAGCAGCAGCGGTGGTGGCGGCAGCGGCTGGGGCGGTGGCCACAAATGATCGAGCAAGACAAGACCACCGTCTACAACAACGCCCAGGCAGTACCTCTGCCTGGGAACACGCGCGCCTACCTGCCGGCGGGAGCGCACCTGCTTGCAGACCTGCATGGGGTGCAGGCAGTGCTGCTGGCCGATGGCCGGCAGCTTGAACGGGTACTCAAGGAGGCCGCTTTGGCGGCAGGCGCGACCATCCTCTCGAGTCATTTCCATCGGTTCGGTACTGGCCAGGGCGTGACCGGCGTGGTGCTGCTGGCTGAATCGCATATCTCGATCCACACCTGGCCGGAAGCCGGGTTTGCCGCGGTCGACCTGTTCATGTGTGGCAGCGCGCAGGTGCATGAAGCCCTGGCGCTGATCAGCCGGGCGCTGGCCTGCGCACACTGCAAAAGCACAAGCGTGCAGCGCGGCAGCCTGCCACGGCCTTAGCCGCTCTGGTCCTACTGGTCCTGCCGGCTCTGCGCCTGTGAAACATTGCTGTAGGCTGGCACGCTATGGGTGAGCCAGACGTTGCCGCCAATCGTCGACCCCCGGCCTATGGTCACGCGGCCCAGCACGGTGGCGCCGGAATAGATCACGACATCATCTTCGACAATCGGATGACGCGCATTGCCCTTGATAAGCACGCCGTCTTCATCAGCAGGAAAGCGCTTGGCGCCCAGCGTGACATGCTGGTACAGCCGTACATGCTGGCCAATCACCGCAGTCTCGCCAATCACCACGCCGGTTCCATGATCGATGAAGAAACTCGCGCCGATGGTCGCGCCCGGATGGATGTCGATGCCGGTGTCGGAATGGGCAATATCGGAAATCATGCGCGCCAGGAAAGGCGCGCCCAGCAGGTACAGCGCATGCGCCAGACGATAATGAATGATGGCGATGGTGCCGGGATAGCACAGCAGGACTTCCGAAACACTGGTGGCTGCCGGGTCGCCACTGAAGGCCGCCTGCAGATCGCTGACCAGCAGCCCGCGCAAGGCCGGCAGTTCGGCGATGAACTTGCGCGTCAAGCCAATGGCCTGCTCGCCGAGATCGTTTTCGCAGGCATCGGTGCGTGTGGTGGTAAACAGCAAGGCGCGCCTGACCTGCTCGGTCAGCACCGTCAGGGTATTGTTGAGCGTGTTACCGACGAAATAGTCGATGCTTTCATCGCTCAGGTTGGGCTGACCGTAATGGGTGGGAAACAGGACGGCCAGCAGCTTTTGCAGGATGTCGCGCAGCGCCTCGCGCGAAGGCAATTCCCGGATGCGGCCCTGGTGGCGCACCTTGTGGGTGACTTCGCGCGATTGACGCAGCTGGCTGACGACTTCGCCCAGGTCCCAGAACAGGGCCTGGTCGGTCTTGCAAGGATTCGATGGTGTATGCATGACGAGATCGTATCTGAAAACCGCCGCTTGCGTGGTGCGGCAAAATGTTGCTGTGGCGTTGCCGCACCGGCCTGCTCACGGCCGCCCACGGTGCGCACTTATGCCGTATTCAACTATGGATAGAGCAAATGCTTCGTTTGCGCGGCAATGGTGGCGCACTAGACTGCAGGATCGACAACTTCATGATTGCCCGCGCCACCATGTCCATCGCTACTTCCGCCTCCGCAGCGCCACTGGCCGCAGTGCCGCACCCCGCCATCGCGCAGGCGGGTGCCGCACTGCGCATCGTGCCCTTCGACGCGCCACTGGGCGCCTAAGTCATCGGCCTTGATTTGTCGGCACCGGTTTCCGAAGCGACGCTGGCCCGCCTGCACCGGGCCCACCTGGCGCACCATGTGCTGGTGTTTCGCGACCAGCAGATCACGCCGCAGCAGCAGGTCGATTTCAGCCGCCGCTTCGGGCCGCTGCAAATCCATGTACTGAACCAGTTCCTGCTGCCTGGCCACCCGGAAGTGCTGATCGTCTCGAACATCGTTGAAGACGGCAAGCCGATCGCCCTTGGTGACGCCGGCCATTTCTGGCATTCCGACTTGTCGTACAAAGAAATTCCCAGCCTGGGTTCCATGCTGCATGCGCAGGAATTGCCGGCCAGCGGTGGCGACACCCTGTTTGCCAACATGCATCTGGCCTGGGACAGCTTGCCCATGGCATTGAAAAATGCCGTCATCGGCAAGTCGGCTGAACATAGCTACCTGGCCAAATATGCCGAGCTGCAGCAGCGCAATCCATGGCGCCCCGATCTCACCCAGGCGCAGATCGATCAGGTCAAACCGGCAGTGCAGCCGATCGTGCGCACCCACCCGGAGACGGGCCGGCGCGCACTGTTCGTGAGCGAACATTTCACCACCCGCGTGGTCGGCATGCCGGAAGATGAAAGCCGCTCGCTGCTCGACGCCCTGTTTGCGCACAGTGTCTTACCAGCGCATCTCTATCGTCACCAGTGGCGCGCGCACGATATGGTGTTCTGGGATAACCGCTCGCTCATGCACCTGGCTGCCGGCACGCCAGCCGACCAGCGGCGCAAGATGTTTCGCACCACGATCGAAGGCGACCGGCCGTACTGAGCCGGGCAGCGCTGTTTCCCTCTGCAAGCCTTGAAGATCATTGCACTGGCGTTGCGCCAGAATTATCTGTAGTCTCGTGTTTCAACCCGGAGTGCCAATGCCTGTACCGAATCATCCCGCCGCTTTCTTTTCAGCTTCCTTGCCGCTGCGGCCGCTGCCGGCAGCCATGCAGACTGGCGGGAAACGGCGCCTGCTGGCGCGGCTGGCCTCTGCCGCCTGCCTGGTTGCCGGCACGCTGGCCGCGCTGCCGGCCCATGCCGAGGGCCAGTTGCGTGTGGCCGAGCAGTTTGGCGTGGTTTATCTGCTGCTCAATGTGGCCCAGGAGCAGAAGCTGATCGAAAAACATGGCAAGGCCAAGGGCGTCGACATCAAGGTCGACTGGATCAAATTATCGGGCGGTGCCAATGTCAACGATTCGCTGCTCTCGGGTGCGGTCGACATTGCCGGCGCCGGCGTCGGTCCTTTGCTCACGGTGTGGGATCGTACCCGCGGCAGGCAGAACGTCAAGGGCGTGGCGTCGCTGGGCAACTTCCCCTACTACCTGGTCAGCAATAATCCAGCCGTCAAAAGCATTGCCGATTTCAGCGCCAGCGACCGCATTGCCCTGCCCTCGGTCGGCGTCTCGGTGCAGGCCCGCGTATTGCAGATGGCGGCAGCCAGACAATGGGGCGAGAAGGAATTCAACCGTCTGGACAAATGGACCCAGGCCCTGCCCCATCCCGATGCGGCTGCAGCCGTCATCGCCGGCAAGACGGAAATCAATGCGCATTTCGGCAACCCGCCGTTCCAGGAACAGGAACTGGCCGGCAATCCCGCTGCGCATATCGTGTTGAGTTCCTATGACGTCCTGGGCGGACCCGGTTCGGCCACGGTCCTGTATGCAACCGAGAAATTCCGTACCGATAATCCAAAGACCTATGCATCGTTTGTCGAAGCACTGGCGGAAGCAGCCAGCTTCACCAGCGCCAACCCCGAGCAGGCAGCCGATATCTATTTGCGCGTCAACAAAAGCACGATGGATCGCAAGCTCCTGCTGCAGATCATCAAGAGTCCGCAGGTGCAGTTCAAGGTCGCACCACAGAATACCTTCGGCCTGGCGCGGTTCCTGCATCGCATAGGCGCGATCAAGAACCTGCCAGCCAGCTGGCGCGACTATTTCTTCGACGATCCGCTGACTGCCAGCGGCAGCTGAACGCGGCCATACCTGCGCATCATGTCCAGCATCTGAAAGCATCCATGACCGTCCATTCACTCCCTGCGGTGGCCCAGGACATTGCGGGCAGCAGTGTCCAGTTCCAGCCGGCGCCATTGCTGAGGGCCAGGCAGGTCTCGCTCGAGTACCACGAGCAGGCACGCACCGTGCGTGCAACCCACCAGGTCAGTTTTGATGTTTTCCGTGGCGACCGCTTCGTGCTGCTCGGACCATCGGGCTGTGGCAAGTCGACCTTGCTCAAGGCTGTTGCCGGCTTCATCACGCCATGCGAAGGCAGCCTGCATCTCAACGACCGGCAGATAAACGGGCCGGGTCCGGACCGCATGGTGGTGTTCCAGGAATTCGACCAGCTGCCACCGTGGAAAACAGTCAGGCAGAATGTCATGTTTCCACTGCTGGCCAGCAAACGCCTGGACAAGCGTGCAGCCGCCGAACGGGCGCTGTACTGGATCGACAAGGTCGGCCTGGGCGGCTTTGCCGATGCCTATCCGCATACGCTGTCGGGAGGCATGAAGCAGCGCGTGGCCATCGCCCGTGCGCTGGCCATGCAGCCGGAAATCCTGTTGATGGATGAACCGTTTGCCGCGCTCGATGCGCTGACGCGCCGCAAGATGCATGAACAATTGCAAGACCTGTGGGAAGAACTGCGCTTCACGCTGTTGTTCGTCACCCATTCGATCGATGAAGCACTGGTGGTCGGCAACCGCATCTTGCTGCTCTCACCGCATCCCGGCCAGGTGCGTGCCGAACTCAACAGCCATCAATTCAGCCTCGACAGCCCTGGCAGCGTGCAATTCCAGGCCACCAGTGCGCGCATCCATGGCATGCTGTTCGAGCAGCACGACCACGTCGAGGCTGCGGCCGAGGATGCCGAGGATGCAGACAAAGCCGCCGGCGCTGCGTTGCGGCAGGCACCTTTCTGGAGCGAATCATGACTACCTTGCCGGCACCACCGATTCGTGCGGAATTCGTGCGCAAACCGCCGCCCTGCAGCGCCGGCACCTTCCGCACAACAGCTTCGCCCATGCAGCGGCTGGGGCAGATCGGCGCCGTGCGCAAGCTTGCCATTCTGGGGCTGCTGGCGCTGTTGTGGGAAGGCGTTGCGCGCTGGCAGGGCAACGATCTGCTGCTGCCCTCCTTCCTTCAAACTGCCCATGCCTTTGCCAGCGGACTGGCCAGTGGCGAACTGCTGCACTATGCCGTGGTCTCTCTCGCTGTCCTGCTGCAAGGGTATGCGGCGGGCATCATCCTGGCCTTCCTGCTGACCGCACTGGCCGTCTCCACCCGCTTTGGCCGCGACCTTCTCGGCACGCTGACCTCGATGTTCAATCCGCTGCCGGCCATTGCCTTGCTGCCCCTGGCCTTGTTATGGTTTGGCCTGGGCAAGGCCAGCCTGGTTTTCGTGCTGGTGCATTCCGTGCTGTGGCCCATGGCACTCAATACCTATGCAGGCTTTCAGGGCGTGCCCGAAACCCTGCGCATGGCCGGACGCAATTACGGCTTGAGCGGATTTCGTTTCGTGATCCAGATCCTGGTGCCGGCAGCGCTGCCGGCCATCGTCTCCGGCCTCAAGATCGGCTGGGCATTTGCCTGGCGCACGCTGATTGCCGCCGAGCTGGTGTTTGGCGCCACCTCGGGCAACGGCGGCCTGGGCTGGTACATTTTCCAGAACCGTAACGAGCTGTATACCGACAAGGTCTTCGCCGGACTGGCAATGGTGATCCTGATCGGCCTGCTGGTGGAAAACATGGTGTTTGCCACCATCGAACGGCTTACCGTCAAACGCTGGGGCATGCAACGCTAGCCCGCCGGCACAGCCACTGCACCAATGCAGCGGTGCCGTGGCTGGCAATGGAAACGCCGCCATCGACAAGCAAAAATAGTCGACCGCTTTTGCAGCCGGTTTCACTATACTGGCCGGCGATGCTGCAACCCTCCCGCTGATGCAAAGCGGTACATTCAACCTCCATTTGAAGAGAGTCCCATGCCGAACGCTTTTTTGCACCGTCGCCTGTTTTCCACCACCGGTCTGCTGACATTGCTGGCTTGCAGCTTGCCTGCAGGGGTGGTCCTGGCTGCCGACCGCGAGGTCAGCATTGCCTACCAAACCGTGGTGGAACCGTCCAAGCTGGCCCAGGCCGATGGTGAATATGAAAAAGCCAGTGGCTGGAAAATCAACTGGCGCAAGTTTGAAAGCGGCGGCGATGTCATCACGGCGGTCGCTTCGGGCGACATCCAGATCGGTTACGTCGGCAGCAGCCCGCTGGCCGCAGCCGCATCGCGCGAATTGCCGATCGAGACGATTTTCATCGCCGCCCAGATCGGCTCGGCGGAAGCCCTGGTGGTGCGTCATGGCAGCAAAATTGCCAAGGCCGAAGACCTGGTGGGCAAGAAGATCGCCGTGCCGTTCGTCTCGACCACGCACTACAGTTTGCTGGCAGCGCTGAAGCATTGGAAGATCGATCCCAAGTCGGTGCAGATCATCAACCTGCGTCCGACCGAGATTGCCGCCGCCTGGCAGCGCGGCGATATCGATGCGGCCTATGTCTGGGACCCGGCGCTGGGCCAGGCCAAAAAGTCCGGCCATGTCCTGGCCAGCTCGGCCGACGTTGCGAAATGGGGTGCGCCGACGTTTGATGCCTGGATCGTGCGCAAGGACTTCGCCAGCAAGCATGCCGATTTCATCAACAGCTTTGTGGCCGTCACTGGCCGCGCCTATGCCAATTACCGTGCCAATCCGGCGGCCTGGAATGCCGGCTCGACTCAAGCCGCGAAGATTGCCCGCCTGACCGGCGCCAGCCAGCAGGATATCCCCGAGCTGCTGGCCGGCAGTGTCTTTCCTACGTTGGCCGAACAGGGCTCGCCGGCGCTGCTGAGCGGCGGTACCGCACGTGCCATTGCCGACACCTCGGTGTTCCTGAAAGACCAGAACAAGGTCGAGCGTGTGTTGCCCGATTACGCGCCATACGTCAACGCATCGTACGCCAGGAATGCCGAAACGGCGTCGACCAAAGGCACGCCAGCCAGGCAGCCATGATTCGCCTGCAGGGCGTCGGCATGCAATATCGGAGCCATGGTGCAGCGACCAGGCATGCACCGTCCCCGGTGCTGCACGATGTGTCGCTCGACCTCGGCGATGGCGACCTGACGGTTGTCATCGGTGCCTCGGGCTGCGGCAAGACCACATTGCTGAACCTGGTGGCCGGTTTCATCACGCCGACTTCTGGCAGCCTGTCCATCGATGGCAAGCCAATCTGCGCGCCGGGACCGGAGCGCGCAGTGGTGTTCCAGGACGACGCCTTGCTGCCCTGGCAAACCGTGGCCGAGAACATCGGCTTCGGTTTGCGCCTGGCAGGCATGGCTGCGGCACAGCGCGCCACCATCGTTGCTCACTACCTCGATCTTACCGGCCTCGGCGCCCACGCCGACTACCCGATCTGGAAAATCTCGGGTGGCATGCGCCAGCGTGTCGGACTGGCACGCGCACTGGCAATTTCACCGCGCTACCTGTTGCTCGACGAACCGCTGGGCGCACTCGATGCACTCACGCGCGAACACATGCAGCAGCATTTGCTGACGGTCTGGCATGCGGCCAAACGCGGCATGCTGATGATTACCCATAGCGTCGAAGAAGCGCTATTCCTGGCCACCGACCTGGTGGTCATGCGCGCCCACCCAGGCCGTATCGCGCAGCGCCACCAGCTCGACTTCGGCCGCCGTTTCGTCGCTGGAGAAAGCGCCCGCGCGATCAAATCCTCACGCGCCTTCGTCGAGCTGCGTGAAGAGATCCTTGCCGACCTGATGCGCACGCAGGAGCTTACGGCATGAGCGACGCCTCCCTTCCTCCGCTGCCGCAACAAGCGGCGCCGGCACCTGGATCGGCGCCGCCACGACTGCGGCCGCCAGTGCCTGCCGCACGACCAGCCAGGGCGCGTGCCTGGGTGGCCACCACGCTGACCGTAATGGTCCTGCTGATGCTTTGGTGGGGCGCCGCCGCCCTGGTGCTGGTGCCGCCTTTGTTTCTGCCCTCGCCAGTCGATGTGGTGCGCAAGTTCTGGCTGGTGGCAACCGCCGGGTTTGTCGATGCCACGCTGGCCCAGCATGCCGCCATCAGCGTCGGCCGTGTTCTGGCTGCACTGGCTGCGGCGCTGCTCACTGCCGTCCCGCTGGGGGTTGCCATCGGCTTGTCGGCGCGCGTGCGCGCCGTGTTCGATCCGCTGATCGAATTTTACCGGCCGGTGCCACCGCTGGCCTACCTGCCGCTGATCGTCATCTGGTGCGGCATTGGCGAAGGGTCGAAGATCCTGCTGATCTACCTGGCCATCTTCGCACCACTGGCCATTGCCACGGTACAGGGCGTGCGCCGTGTCGATGCCACGCGCATCCGCGCTGCCCAGTCGCTGGGCGCGAGCCGCTGGCAACTGGTGCGCCATGTGATCCTGCCATCGGCTACGCCCGATATCCTCACGGGCGTACGCATCGGACTCGGCGTGGGCTGGTCGACACTGGTGGCCGCCGAACTGATCGCCGCCACGCGCGGGCTGGGTTTCATGATCCAGTCGGCGGCCCAGTTCCTGGTCACCGACGTGGTGGTCATGGGTATTTTTGTCATTGCCTTCATTGCAGCGCTGTTCGAAGCGGTGCTGCGCTTCTTGCAGAAGAAGCTGGTGCCGTGGGATGGGCAGCTTGAATGATCGATCGGCTATAATGCCCGGTTTCGCCCGGGGGTTTTGCCGGGCAATCCGTAGTGAAGGAATGATCATGGCACTGTCAGAGCACGTCCCGGTGATTCGCATCGATTCGGTCAGCAAATCCTTTGCGCTGCCGCGCGGTGTGCGCTTCGATGCGGTCAAGGCCGTGTCGCTGGACATCCATGCCGGTGACATCTTTGGATTGATCGGCAAAAGCGGCGCCGGCAAGTCGACCCTGCTGCGGCTGATCAATCTGCTCGAGCGTCCTGACAGCGGCAGCGTGACGGTCGATGGCCGCGAACTGACCAGCCTGGGCAAGTCGGCCTTGCGCGATGCACGCCAGAATATCGGCATGATCTTCCAGCAGTTCAACCTGCTGCAAAATGCCAGCGTGTTCGACAATGTCGCCTTCCCCTTGCGCATCCATGGCCGCACAGCCAAGGCGGAAATTGCCCGGCGCGTCGAGGAATGCCTGGCGCTGGTCGGCTTGAACGACAAGTCCGAAAGTTTTCCGGCCCAGCTTTCGGGCGGGCAGAAACAGCGCGTCGCAATTGCCCGTGCACTGGCCAGCCGCCCGGCCGTACTGCTCTGCGACGAACCAACCTCGGCGCTCGATGCCGAGACCACCCGCGCCCTGCTGGAGACCCTGTCCGACATCAACCGCCAGCTGGGCGTGACGATTGTCATCGTTACCCATGAGCTGTCGGTGGTTGGCGCCATCTGC
>JBPBPY010000431.1:0-15399 GCA_050954505.1 Janthinobacterium lividum | reverse complement strand
TTCCGGCGGTAAAGCTGTGGCACTGCCTCTCGATGTAGGAAACGCCGACAGCTTCGGCGCCTTCAAGAACGCCGTCATCGAAGCGCTGGCCACGACATGGAATACCACGGCCCACCACAACGTACTGACTTGTAATTTCACAATTGACTGCAGATGCAGCCATCCTTTTTTCTAGAAAGCATCCCATGACTTCCACCATCCTGATCTATGGCGCTACCGGCTACACAGGCGAGCTCGCTTGCCTGCGGGCCCGCGACACGAAGCTGTCATTCGAAATCGCCGGCCGCAACGCCGGCCAGGTTGCAGAACTGGCCAAAGAGCTGGACGTGCCATTTCGCGTGTTTTCGCTTGACGATCCCCTTGCGCTTCAGGCTGGCCTGGCAGGCGTGACGGCCGTCCTGAACTGCGCCGGCCCGTTCGCCAGCACCGCGCGCGTGCTGATGGAGGCCTGCATTGCCAGCGGCGTTCATTATTTGGACATTACGGCGGAATACAAAGTGTACGCACTTGCCGACTCACTCTCAGGGCGCGCCGCCGAAGCTGGCGTCATGCTGCTTCCAGGTGTCGGCTGGGACGTGGTGCCGAGTGATTGCCTGGCTCTTTATGTTGCAGCAAAAGTTGACCAGCCGCAGAGCCTGCGCATCGCATTGCAAGTTGCCAATTCAATGTCACGTGGATCTGCCACAAGCGTCGGCGAAATTCTTGGCGTTGGCTTGCTGGTGCGCGCCAATGGCGTGATCGTGGCAAAACCGGACGCGGCGCCGGAGCGCTTCGACTTCGGCGCTGGCCCCGTCGACAGCGTGCCGCTGTCGTTTGGCGATTTGATCACTGCCTGGAAATCAACGGGCATCCCAAACATATCCATGTTTGTAAACATGAAAGAGAACGTCCTGCCCCCGGGTGTTGCTGCGATGGTTGAAGGTCCTTCGCTCGAGGAACGCATTGCCAACCGGGCCAGTGTGGTGGCCGAAGTCGTCGGAGTGGACGGCAAATTGGCACGCGCACGCATGGATACCGTCAATGGTTATTCATACACACCAATGGCTGCTGTCGAAGCATTACGTCTGCTGGTGGCAGGTCAAGTCAAACCAGGCTTTCAAACGCCGGCGACTGTATTCGGTGCCGGGTTTGCCTCGTCAATTGCGGATACCCGCATTGTCGATATGGCCTGAATCTTCTGCCACCTGGGCAGTGAGGACAAGCGCTGCCGTTTCAGCTCATGAAGCTGCTGTTCCAGTGCAAAGGTGCGCGGCAACGGTGACAAGGCGCTGCCCGGCGGCGATTTCCTGGTTTGGGTAATGGCCGGTAAGTTCAGCCAACGTCACGGCAGTCATGGGAACTTAATTCGATCAACAATCAGTTGCCACGCCTGTTCGACGGCGTGCTGCCGAATCTGGCCTTCGGTAATGTCAACGGCGCCAGCTACCGGTACCCATGGTTGTCATGCCTTGGCAGTAAACTTCGGACAGGCTCTTTTATTCATCAGCCTGCTCATTTTCCCAGCTCGTTGTACGTATTGACGATAAGTGAACGAATGCGATTGGCGTCGCCAGGCGACATGGTGTTATAAACAACCATATGCAAATCAGCTCGGCCATCTACCGCGAAGCCTGAGTATTCCATCTCCAGATAACCAAGCGTCGCGTGATGTAATTTCTTGGTCCCTTCACCATGCACGCGAACGTCATTGTTTTGCCATAAGGCTGCAAACTCGGGACTGAGCCTGCTTAACTCGTCGACCAGTTTTGCAGCTTCGGACGTCGCTCCCGCTCTTGTGACATCGGCTCTGAATGCGCTGACGACAAATTGTGCGATGCCGTCCCAATCGTCTTGGCTCTGACGGATACGGGAATTCGAAAAAATCAGGCGAAGGATATTTCGTTCTTTTGCCGGTAAAACGCTGTAGTCGGTCAGTACCACAGCGGCCGCACGGTTCCATGCGACCACATCCCACGTTGATGTTCTTATGATTGCGGGGCTGACTTCGAAGGCATCGAGCAGTCGCTGCAGTCGTGGCGTGACCCCTTGAGCAGAGTTGAATTTCACATCGGGCGGATGGCCACGCCCGAGCAGGAAGAGATGCTCCCGCTCTGGTTCCGTGAGCATGAGTCCTGCAGCAATTCGATTGAGCACTTCAACCGAAGGTGCTCCGCCGCGTCCTTGTTCCAGCCACGTGTACCAGGTTGTACTGATCTTGGCGAGCTGGGCGACCTCTTCGCGACGCAGCCCGGAGGTTCGACGACGGATAGCCGAAAAACCAAACATTGCCGGGTCAAGGCGACTTCTCCGGTCCATCAAAAATGACCCGAGCAGATTTTCTGGATTGGTCGGCACGTTTATCCTGTTGATTTCTATACCCCTATAAGGTCACTACTTTAACAGGATTGTTATTTCGAGCAGGATAGCTTTTCAATAACCAGGGAGGAGACAATGCGCATATTTCTAACCGGTGCCACCGGTTTCATCGGCTCGAAAATTGTTCCGGAACTCATTGGCGCAGGTCATCAGGTCCTCGGTTTGACGCGCTCGGATGCGGGGGAACGGGCCTTGCTGGATAAGGGCGCTCAAGCGCATCGGGGTGATATTGAAGACTTGGAAAGTGTGCGCAGAGGCGCAGCAGAATGCGACGGTGTCATCCACACTGCGTTTGACCATAATTTCGAAAATTTCGTGGCCAACTGCGAGAAGGACCGCCGCGTCATACTGGCGTTAGGCGATGCGCTGAAAGGAACCGCCTCACCGTTGGTCATTACGTCGGGAACCGCGATGGGCCAGCCAGGGCCCGGCCAGCTGGCAACAGAAGACCATTTCAATCCCGAACACAAAAATCCACGCATCGCTTCAGAGCTGGCAGGCCAGGAACTCCTGCAGCGCGGAATCAATGTTTCGGTAATGCGCCTATCCCAGATCCACGATGCCAACAAACAAGGTCTGGTAACGTATCTGATTGCATTGGCGCGGGCAAAAGGCATTTCGGCGTATGCCGGCGATGGGCAAAACCGCTGGTCTGCCGCGCACGTATCGGATACGGCGCACTTGTTCAGACTCGCATTGGAAAAACACCAAGCCGGTGGACGGTACAACGCGACTGCGGAAGAAGGCATTACACTGCGCCGAATCGCGGAGGTCATCGGCGAACGGCTTGATGTTCCAGTAACAAGTGTTCCCGAGAAAGAGGTGGCAGCCCATTTTGGCTGGCTTTCGGTTTTTGCCGGAGCAGAGTTGGCAGCGAGCAGTGCCAGGACACAAGAGCGATTGCATTGGCGTCCGACAGGCCCCAACCTGCTCACCAGCTTGCGGCAAATTCAGCAGTGAGCGATTGTGACAGCGACAATTTGCACTTCATGCCGGCCAGTTTCCAGCTCGCAAAAATGTGACCGGCGAAGATTCGCCGCGAGACCGGTGCAGCGTTGTCCGCACCGGCGTCCGATCGCGATGGTTATTGCACCGTAAAGCCACCATCGACGACCAGCCCCGAACCAATCACGAACGTCGACGCCGGACTGCACAGCCACAGTACGGCTGCCGCAAGCTCTTCCGGCCGGCAGATGCGCCCGATTGGCTGTGACTTGACGATTTCTTCCATGATCTCGGGTTTGGCGTCCTTCATACCGGACAACATCGGTGTGTCGAACACGCCCGGGCAAACCGCATTGACACGAATGCCGCGTGCAGCGTACTCGACACCCGCGCTTTTGGTCAGACCTAGTACGCCATGTTTGGTAGCGTGATAGGCGGCGCGCTGGCGCTGCCCAACCAGGCCGCCCAGGGAGGAGCAGTTGACGATGGCGCCACTGCACTGTTTTTCCATCTGGAGCAGCTGATGTTTCATGCAAGCCCAAACGCCGCGCAGGTTGATGCCGCTCACGCCGCGAAGCTGCCTGCCTGGCTTCAGGGCGCTGTTGGTGCGACGACGTTGAACCACCCAGGGGTGGCGTCGATGACGGACCATAATTTGTGCGGGATGCGCGCCGGCGCAACGTCATTTGCAGAAATGGCCAGGTGGATGTTGCCGTCGCTGCCGGTGCGTGCATCAGCGACCCAATCCGGGTTGATCACCAGGGCCTGGCCTATGGCCACCAAGGACAGCCCTTGATCCAGCGCCTTTTCCGCCTGCGCGGGAGTCTTCAGCTGGCCTGCTGCGACCAGTGGAATGCGCCCGCCGATATGGTCGCGCAGAATGCTGACGATCGTCGCATCAGGGCCGGTCTTGACTGGTTTTTGCTGCAGCGCGCTGCCCAGCGATGCATGCAGGTAGCTGATGCCGGCATCGACCAGGCCTGTGACCAGTTGCAGCGAATCGGCCAGTTGCAGTCCGCCGTCGAAATCCTCCTCGACAGTGATGCGGTAGCCCAAAGCGAACGGCCGCTCGGCCTGCCTGGCGATTTCTGCCTTGACCGCCGCCACCACCGCGAGCGGAAAGCGCATGCGGTTATCCAGCGAACCGCCCCACTTGTCCGTGCGGACATTTGAATGCGGCGAGAAAAAATTCTGGAGCAGGAAACCATGGGCGCCATGCAGCTCGATACCGTCAAAGCCGGCTGCGATGGCCCGGCGCGTCGCGGCGGCAAAGGCATCGATGACGTCCACGATTTCACTGTCTTCCAGCGCTCGGGGAACGATGGCATCCGCGAACGGTCCGGCATGGCCAGCCACCGCGCTGGCTGCGACGACGTCGTCCACCAGCGTCGGCAGCGTCTTCACCCCTGCATGGAAAATCTGCAGAATTGCCGGCGCACCGCCGCTTTTTGCCGCCATGGCCAGCTTGCGCAAGCTGGGTATGAACACATCATCGAAGGCTGCGAATTCGCCGGTGAAGCCCACACCGTTGGCCTGCACATGGGTGCAGCCGGTGATGACGAGGCCGACATCCTGTGCCCGGCAGCGATAGTAGGCCTCTTCTTCATCGGAGACGGTACCGTCGTCGTTGCTGGCCCAGGTGGTCATCGGTGCCATCACGACGCGGTTCTTCTGGACGAGGCCTGGCACGATCGCCAGTGGCGTGAATAATCTAGGATATTTCAAGAGACGTTACCTTGGCAGATTGGAGAAGTTGGCGCCATGCCTGCGCCGGCGCCCGGGGGATCAAATCGTGTAATCGATCTGGCTCATGTGCTCTGCGCCCATGCGGTCACCGAAGACAGGGAACTTGCCCAGCATGGTGTCGATTTCAAGCACATCGACGGCGCTTAACTGCAAGCGCGGCGCGCCCAGGTTTTCCAGCAGGTGTGCCTCGCTGCGCGTGCCCGGGATCGACACGATGTGCGGGCCCTTCGCCATCAACCATGCCAGCGATACCTGTGCCGGCGTTGCATTCCTTTTCGCCGCATATACTTTCAGCCATTCCACCAGCGGCATGTTCAGCTTCAGGAATTCTTTGGAAAAGCGCGGGAATTTCGACCGGAAGTCGACCTTCTCGTCGAATTTGGTATTGGTATCGATCTTGCCGGTCAGGAAGCCGGCGCCCACCGGGGACCAAGGCACAAAGCCGATCCCAAGTTCATTGCAGGTATCGAGCACGCCATTGAGTTCGACGTTTCGCGTCCAAAGCGAGTATTCCGACTGCACCGCCGTGACCTGCAATGCCGCATGGGCACGGCGGATCGTCTGGGCACTGGCTTCGGACAGACCCCAATGCAAGACCTTGCCCTGTTTGATCAGGTCTTTCAGCGTGCCGGCAACTTCTTCAATCGGCACGGCAGGATCGACACGGTGCTGGTAATACAGGTCGATGTGATCGGTGCGCAGGCGCTTGAGCGATTGCTCTACCACTTTGCAGATGTGCTCCGGGCGGCTGTCGAGGGCAATCGTGCCATCGATGGCGAAGCCGAATTTGGTTGCGATCTGCACCTTGTCGCGGAACGGCGCAAGCGCTTCACCGACAAATTCTTCGCTGATGTACGGGCCGTACACTTCGGCGGTGTCGAAAAACGTGACACCGTTTTCATAAGCAGTGCGGATCGTCTTGATGGCCTGTTCTTTCGGAACTGGAGCGTTGTAGTTGCCCGCCAGCGTCATGCAGCCGAAGCCGAGTTCCGACACCTTCATGGGGCCTAACGTGCGTTGTTTCATCATTTTTCCTTTGGTAGTTTGTTCTGCCGGTTGGCCAAGGGCGAGCGTGCTACCTGCGCCAAAAATGGGGACCACCGCAGCGACGGCGCCAAACACGGCCGAGCGCTTCAGGAAATCGCGCCGATCCTGTTTTCCTGACGTCTGACCTGCGTGATCGGTGACGTTTGCCATGGTCTTGCTCCCTGTTAAGTGTTCAAAAATCGTCTTGCGAAGTGCGTAGAGACAATGTATCAGCGCATGATAGAGATGATTAGATGTGATAATCTTCTTGCGCTTATAGGAAGAGGTTATAAATGACGAGGGAGAGCCTGGATGACCTGAGTGCGTTCCTGGCAGTCGCGACGCATCAAAGCTTTACGCGCGCGGCAGCGCAATTGGGGATTTCACAGCCGGCGCTGAGCGCAAAAATAACGGCGCTGGAAGCGCGGCTCGGCATACGCTTGCTGACCCGCTCCACGCGCAGCGTCGCCACCACCAACGCGGGAGAACGACTGGCCAAATCGATCGGACCGCACTTCGACGGCATTGCGTAGGGACTGGCTGATTTGGGAGAGCTGCGTGACAAGCCCGCAGGGAGCCTGCGCATCACATCGGTTGAGCATGCATCGCGATCTATTTTGCTGCCGACGCTCGCGACCTTGTTGCCCGACTATCCCGAGATATCGGTCGAGATCGTCAACGATTACGGCCTGGCCGACATCGTCGCTGATCGCTTCGACGCCGGCGTGCGCCTTGGTGAGCAAGTTGCACAAGACATGATTGCCGTGCGTATCGGAGCGGACTTCAAGCAGTGCGTGGTGGGCGCGCCGGCATATTTCAAACGGTATGGCAAACCGAAGACGCCGCATGAGCTAACGGCCCATCGTTGCATTGCGCTGCGCCTGCCCACATCGGGTGGGACCTGGGCCTGGCCATTTACCCATGACGGCCATGAGTTGAAAGTCCGGCCGGGCGGGGAACTGGCGTTCAACACCGTGACGCTGCAGCTCGATAGCGCGTTGGCTGGTCTGGGATTAGGTTATATGCCTGAAGATGTCGTTGCGGAACACATCGCGACCGGCCGGCTGGTGCGCGTACTGGCAGACTGGTCAGCGCCAATGTCCGGCTACCACCTGTACTATCCGAGCCGGCGCCAACCGACGGCTGCGTTTTCACTAGTCGTTGCGGCATTGGCGCTTCGAGCAAAATAATTTGGCGGCGGATGACCGGGTTTGAAGTATAAAACCAACGCCTTGTGCAAACGGTGCGCTGGGAACTCTGCGATGAGCAGGGCGTCAAACGCCAGGTCCATCCAGCATGCCGGCTGGTGTCGAGTGACATACGGATCCAACTCGATGCCGCGTTGCGTGGTCTCGGCATCGCCTTGCTGCCATCGGTGCGCAGCTTCAGCGATTACCTGGTTGTCCATTTGGCCACCAGCATTTTTGGAAATTATGGCGAGACCGGGCAATTCAGGTCGGACGTTTAAAAAGGCAACTGCTGCACAGTCGGTGAAATGGTGATCCACTTCAGTTCGGTAAATTCATCGATGACCGCGCGGCCATCAAATTTGCCGTAACCGCTCTGTTTGCTTCCACCATACGGCGACTGTGCCTCGTTTTGCACCGTTGGACCGTTGATATGGCAGGCGCCCGCCTCGATGCGCAGCGCCACCGACAACGTGCGATGAATGTCCTGTCCGAACACTGCCGAAGAAAGCCCATAGACAGTGTCGTTGGCTACCTGAATGGCCTCCTCGGTATCGCGCACGCGTACCACCGTGGTCACCGGCCCGAAGGTTTCCTCATCGTAGATACGCATCTCCGGGGTCACGTGGTCCAGGATGGTTGCCGGCATGACGGCGCCTTCTGCAAGCGCACCGCATACCATCACCGCTCCTTTGGCAAGCGCGTCTTCAACCAGCAAATTGAGGCGTTTGCCCGATGCCACGCTTACCATGGGCCCCACTACCACATCTGGTGAAAGTGCCGGGTCGCCGACCTGCAGCGCCTGTGCGCGCGCGGCAAACCGCGCCACAAAGTCGTCGGCCACTTTTTCATCGACCACGATACGTTCGGTCGTCATGCAGATCTGGCCTTGATACAGGAACGAGCCGAAGCTGGCTGCATGGGCGGCCGCAGCGATGTCGGCGTCGTCTAGAACCACTAGGGGCGCCTTGCCACCGAGCTCCAACAGGCATCGCTTGAGCTGGCTGGCAGCCTTTTGAGCGATGATGCGGCCTACCCGCGTCGAACCGGTGAAGTTGATGCGCCGTATTGCAGGATGATCGATCAGCGCATCGATGATTTCAGCGGCATCGTCAGGGGCGTTGGTAACAAAGTTCAGCACGCCAGGCGGCAGGCCTGCTTCCAGCACGGCTTCGGCAATCAGCAAATGCGTGTGAGGACTGGCTTCCGATGCCCGGAAAATGACGCTGTTGCCACAGACCAGGGGGTAGGCAATCGCGCGGGCGGCCAGGACCACCGGACCATTCCAGGGCACGATGCTGAGTACCACACCGGCAGCCTGGCGCACTGTCATCGACAGGGCACCTGGTTTGTCGTTCGGAATCGTTTCGCCCTGGATTTGCGTCGCCAGCCCGGCTGCCTCACGAAACAGGTTAGCGGCCAGCATGACGTTAAAACCGCTCCAGACTTCCGAAGCGCCCACTTCGCTTGCCATGACGCGGATGAATTCGGGCATTCTTGCCTCGATCGCGTCGGCTGCCTTGAGCAAAATGGTACGTCGCTCGGTCGGGGTGGTCAACGACCAGGTCTTGAATGCCAGTGCTGCAGAATCGGCGGCCTTGAGGGCATCGGCCAGTGTGGCGGCGGCTGCAACCGTAATCACTTCGCCGGTCGTGGGACTGACACGGGTAAAGGTAGCACCATTGGATGCATTGACGTGCTGGTTATCGATGATGAGTCTGGTTTCCAAAACATTCTCCAAAAAAGTGGAAAAGCGCGACGCCTGAGGCGTCGTGCTGCGCGAGGTGGCGTAGGGGACTTGCCTGCAAGATGCGAACGCGCTTTACTTGACTATTGGCCTACTGGCCCGTCGGCCATCAAGCCGGTGCCGGAGCAAAACGCAGGATTGGCTTGATCGTCACGCCGCTTTCGCTATCTGTCATGGCCTCGTTGACTTGCTCGAAGGAATAAAACTTGACCAGCCTGTCGAACGGAAAACGCCCTTGCCGATACAGTTCGATGAGCTCGGGAATAAAGGTGCGCGATACTACATCACCCTGGACGATGCCCATGATCCGGCGCCCGGGAATCATCACATCGTTGACGTTGAACGAGGCCTCGGTGCCTTCAGGGGTGGCGCCGACGATACCACACGTGCCCAAGATGCCAAGGCTGTCGATGGCCTGACGTAAAACGGCAGCACGGCCGCTGCATTCGAGCGTGAAATCGGCCCCGCCAGTAAGTTTTTTCACCTCGGCAACCGGATCGGATTGCCTGCTGTTGATCGCATGGGTAGCGCCAAGTTCAAGTGCCAGCGCCAGGCGCGTTGGGTTGACGTCCACGGCGATAATCGTCGTTGCACCTGCCACGCGTGCAGCCATGATGGCCGCCAGCCCTACTGCACCAGTGCCAAACGCTGCAAAGGAAGACCCCGCATGGACACGCAACGCGTTGAGGACCGCGCCGGCACCCGTCTGGATGCCGCATCCTAGCGGTCCGAGCAACTCGAGGGGCACATCCTGGCGTACCTTGACGACGTTTAGTTCGCTGGCGATCGCATGGGTGGCAAACGACGATTGGCCAAAAAAATGGTCGTGCAGCTTGCCTTCATCATCGGCGCATGCAGATGAACTGCCATCCAGGCGGCCGCCGGCAAAGTTGAGTTCGCCCATGTGCTGACAGTGCGCGGGATGACCGGTTGCACATGGTGCGCACAAGCCGCAGTATGCGTAGGTCATGACGACATGGTCGCCGACTGCCACGGTCGTGACGCCGCAGCCGATGTTTTCCACGATCCCGGATCCTTCATGCCCCAGGATCATGGGCAGCGGTGTCTTGAACAACTGATCTCGCACAACCATGTCGGTATGGCAAACACCCGTCGCGACCATTCGCACCAGAACCTCGTTATCCCGTGGCATTTCTATCGATGCGGGTTCAATATTCAGAGGCTTTGCCGGCTCCCGCGCTACGGCGGCGAAAATCGCTTGACGATTCGTTGATGCTGAGTTGATCATATCGAAACCACTCCTGTACACAATGGAAGTTCACTGACGGAAATGCAGTATAGAGTGGCGTTCTCCCGCGCGGAAATACCGTTTTTGTAGGCTTTATATCAAGTCGATATAATGGCGTGTAAATCTGCTTGAGAATCAAGGCGAAATTTTGCCCATGGGGATGTCGATGGATCTGAAACGGCTGCGCTATTTTGTGACGGTTGTCCGAACTGGCAGCTTTACCACTGCGGCGCAATTTTTGAACATGGCACAACCGCCGCTAAGTCAACGGATCCAAGAATTGGAAGCGGAAGTTGGTGTGCCGCTGCTGCACCGCGACCAGCGTCCGTTGACACCTACTGCAGCGGGCATTCTGCTGCATGATCAGGCCCGTCATATTCTTCAACGAACCGACGCGCTCTCTGCCAGCATGCGTCGACTGGTCAATAATGAACGTCCACGGTTTAGCTTCGGGGTTGTGCCAGGAAACTTTCATGGTGACCTGTCGAACATCATCCGACGCTACCGGCAGGCCTTGCCCAATCTAGACGTGCGCGTACTGGAAATGCACAGCCTGGAGCAAACAGTCGCGCTGCGCGAAGGCCGCATCGATGCGGGTATCAGCCGCATCGAAATGCAGGCAGAAGGCGTAACCCGCATTCTGATGCGCAATGAGCCAATGATCGTTGCGCTTCCGGCGGATCATCCGTTGGCCTTACGGGAAGAAGGTATGCAACTGGCTGCATTGAAGGATGAACCCTTTCTTCTTTACACCAGCAATCCGCGTCCGAGCCTGGCCGAGCACGTCCTGAGTCAATTCCGCGAGCGCGGCATTACGTTGTCCAACGCGATCGAAGTCGATCAGTACGATACAGCGCTGATCTTGATCGCCGCTGGCTGCGGCGTCTCGATCGTCCCGGCGGCTGCACGGCTTGTGGCAACGCCGGGTGTGGCTTACCGACAATTGTCCGAAACCATCACTTGCCCGATTTTGTTGTGCCACCGGGCAGGGGACGCATCGACAGAGCTACGCACCTTGTGTCAGGTGATTGGTCATTACTTCATTGAACGCGGACATGCGCTACCTGAAGGTCTGACCTGCTACCTATGACGCGGTCTTGTCGTTGGCAATCAAGGCATCGACGACGCGCCTGATTTTCGGCGGTGTCTGCCGACTTTTGAACCATAGTGCATGGATGTCCGCGGGAGAAGCGACGAAGTCGCTCAGCACTTCCACCAGGGTGCCGGCGTCGAGATAAGGTTGCAGCATGAACGCTGGAATCTGACAAAGATCCCATCCGCGACAGCAGGCATGCACCACAGCATCGCCGTCATTGAGCGAAAACGTCGCAGCGGGATGCTCAACAGCGCGTCCTCTGCGGCACCAATTTCCTGCATCGCAGCCGAGCAACTCGCGAAATATGTCTTGCCGTCGGCAGTCAGAGTAATGCGGCCAATGGATTACCGCTGATCCAGTAAGCGCGGCGAGGTCGCCCGGTGAACACCCCGCCTGCTCTCAACAGGATTGTTGAAGGAAATGCGACAGTCCTTTTCTTCAACGGGTGTTTATCCGCGCCTGTCGTTTTACTACAATCAGTCGATTTACCTTATTGTCCATACACGGAGATGATGCAACGCTGCAATCAACACGTTGATCGGGCCGTTCATATCCGTTCATTCGGCATGCACACCGTTTTGTCAACACGCGGCTGCTGTCCTTTACAAATCACCGTATTCCTCATATGTGCGTCACTTCCCGGGTAGTCTCTACGCTGGAAGGCGCAGGAAAGCCTTTATGCTAGAACACGGATTCATCCAGCGTCCTGAACGGGCGTCCAAACGACTGATTTTGTTGTTTCATGGCGTCGGCAGCACGTTCCAGAGCATGATACCGCTGGGCAAAATTATTGCCTTGGTATGCCCGGAGGCGACCATCGTCAGTGTGCCCAGCCCCGATAAATCGGAGTTGGGAACAGGGTTCCAGTGGTTTTCTGTCGCTGGGATTACTGAGGAAAACCGCGCACACCGGATTGCCAAAGCCATGCCCGCTTTTGCCAAGACAATCAGCAACCTGCAAGCGTCGACCGGTACAACGTCTGCGATGACGACCCTGATTGGTTTTTCACAAGGAGCGATAATGTCGCTGGAAGCAATTAAACGCCAGGATGCTCTTGCTGCCCGCATAGTCTCCCTGTCAGGGCGCTTTGCCAGCTTGCCTGATCAGATGCCGATGTTGACCAAAGTGGATCTCATCCACGGCGATGCAGATCCTGTCGTCGCGCCAGCCCATGCAGTGGCGGCCTTTGATCGGTTGAAACAGCTCAATGCCGCGGTCACGCTTGCACTTGTTCCTGGTCTTTCTCACACGATCGACCAGCAAGTTGTGCAATCTGTGCTCCAGCTCTTGGTCGAACCCACGTAATATATTGAAAAGAGAATCCATGCATTCCGCTATCCGAAAAGCCATGATCAGCGCGGCCTTGATGGTCGTTGGCACCTGCGCCTGTAGCGCGCCAGCCGTGACCGAACTTGGCGGCGACTTCCTCTTCCCCGAGTCCATCGCTGGTCTGCCGGCCAAGCTATCAGATTTTAAGGATCTGCAAATCAATCGTTTCACCACCAGCGATGGAGTCGAGTTGGCCTACTGGGAAGCGGGCCAGGGTACCCCGCTGATTTTTATCCCAGGCTGGTCGGCCAACGGCGCGGAATATGTGAATGTGCTCTACCTGCTGAGTAAGAACTATCATGTATATGTTCTCGATCCGCGCAATCAAGGACTATCCCAGCATGTTGACTACGGCAGCCGCATTGCCCGCTTTGCGACAGACCTGAAAGAATTCGGTGATCATCTGGATCTGAAAAAAGCAAATTACTGTGGCTGGTCGATGGGCGCATCGGTAATGTGGAGCTTTATCGATCTGTATGGCACCAAAGGCATCAACAAACTCGTGGTGATTGATGAACCTCCATCCATCTACAGCCATGCGGACTGGTCTGAACAGGAGCGTCTGGATGCTGGCGGTATCACCAGTGACATCGAACGAATGATCGACGCTTTCGTGTCAATGAGACCCACCAATTCCATGATCGTCAAAAGCCAGGCGATGCAGCGCGCCACGATGATGGATTCGCCGTATTTCCGGAATTCGGAAGCGTTTGCACGTAAGGTAGTCAAAAATGATGTCGCGGACTTGAAGCAAGTTTTGTTTGATCACGCCAGCAGTGATTGGCGCGAGGTGATACGCCGACGCATCGATGTGCCCACAGCCATCTTTACGGGAATCTACAGCGATTCACTTCAAAGGCAACAATGGATCCATGCGGCCATCGCTGGAAGCGAATTACATGTTTACACGGCAGAGCAGCAGGGCGATCACTTCCTCGCATTCAAGAACCCGGTGAAATTTACCGCAGATCTGGATGCATTTCTCCAACGCTGAAACCAATAGTCGACATGTTTCTTCAAAAAAATCCCGCCATGATCAACGTCGGCGGGATTCAAAAAGACTGCAGGTATTGGCAGCTTGATTCCGGGGCGCTTCAGTATCAGTTCCATTGCAATATAGCGGTTGAACTAGCCGATATGAACTCATGGACCTTGATGAAATGCGCACCTTCCCCCAGCTTGGGATGGTTTACAAATTCATTCGACGTCGCTTGGCGACATGAAACCAGGCTGCAATGAACAACGAACAGTGAAAATAATGATCCGGCAGGGGTAGGAACTGTCTTGGCATGCAAAGATTTATGGTGTCCCCAATTCACCTGCGCACGCTTGGGACATTAGTCGAATTCTGCAACAACCTTTGCCAGACTGCCCCATTCCCATCAATTCTGTCGTCGAGTAAGTTGATACATCACATGCCGGTCGCGCAGCAGCGGATCCTGAAAGCCGAGGAATTCTTCCTTGTCGATGGAAAATCCACCGCTCCTGAAACAGCGCTTCCAGGTGCTGGTGGTATTGTAGAGGCCGGCCACCGGGATATCGATTTCAGCGCGAAAGCTGCGCTTGCCGAAGCCGGTCTGCGTGCTGTGCCTGATGTCGGCATCGACCTGTCCCGGCGTGCGCTGCACATGCAGGGTTTCCATTACCAGCAATTTGGCGCCGGGCGACAGGACGCGATGGATATGGTCAAGACGCACCTGCCGATGTGCCTGATGCGTAAACAGGTTGTTGGCGATGACGACATCGAGGCTGGCATCGGGATAGTCCAACCGCTCCCCATCGAACTGCGCCAGCGTGATTTCCAGGCCCGCTCGCGGTCGAGGCGCGACATCGACGCCGGCTACGAAGGGTGAGACCCGTTCATAGATCAGCTTGGCCAGCGAGCCATCGCCTGCGCAGACATCGACGATTTGCTTGTTGCGCAGGCGATGCAGGTAGGGCCGCAAGATGTCGAAGACAAAATCTGCCCGGCTGGCAAGCGCCTTGAGGATTTCATCCTTCAGCAAGATGCCTTTTTCCTGGTCGACCACCGTGCCGAGCATGGTCTCGGATACCCAGTTCTGTACTTCGGTCAGGGGCAGCTTGCGCATCATGACGGTAATGACGCGGTTGGCCAGCAGTGCTGCGCGCAATGGTTCGAGTCCTGCGGCATTGAAAGTATGCTGCAGATAGATCAGGAAGGCGCTGCGTGTAAGGCCATCTTCCAGGCTGGCCTGGATCAGCGCCTGCAGCTGCGCCATGTGATGGACGCCTGGCTGCGCTGCCGATGCCGTATGGGCTACGCCGGCCTGTGCGGCCAACACCGAGCGGGGTAACGCGTGGCCCGATGGCCGATGTGGATTGATCAAGACCGGCATGTTGGCCTTGTGCGGCAATCCGGTCTCGTGGGTTCCATGCGCTGAACCGCTGCTGAAGGTGCTGAACGTGCTGAACGCACGGCATGGAATGGAACCCGGGCCACAGGCCGCTGCCTCAAGCCGGCTGCGCAGCAGCGGGGCCATCATGGGGGCCGGCTTGTTGGCCAGCGATGCTACATGCGCAATGTGATGGGAGCGGGTAATGCGTCCTGCGCTGAATTGATTTCGTAATGCCATTGATAACATGGGTCGCTCCCTGTCCAGAATCGAGAATCCGTCACCGCAGCTGCCAGTGACGCCATGCGTCTTCAGCGGCAGGTCACCGCCATGTGAAAACGCCCGGCGATTTTAGGGCGCGCCAG
>JBPBPY010000387.1:0-15424 GCA_050954505.1 Janthinobacterium lividum | reverse complement strand
GCCACGGCGTCAATGGTGCCGGCAGTGTCGCAAGCGGTCAGGGAAGCGGTGAAAAACCTGCTCAAGGTGGCCAGCGAACATGAAGAGTCGCCGTTCAAGGGCAGCAAACCGGACAGCCTGACCTTGTCGGCCGGACGCGTGCACCGCAAGGACCAGGCACCGGAGGCGGGTGTGCCGTTTGCCGACATCATGCATGTGGCAAAGATCAACCAGATCGATGGCCAGGGCAAGGCAGGCGCGAGCAGCGAAGATGAAAATGCCAAGAAGCTGTCGCTGCATTCCTATGGCGCCCACTTCGTCGAAGTGCTGTGGGAACCGGCGATTGCCCGGCTGCGCGTCTCGCGCGTGGTCACGGTCATCGATGGCGGCCGCATCATCAATCCACGCACCGGGCGCAACCAGATTGAAGGCGCCGTGGTGATGGGGATCGGCATGGCGCTGTTCGAGGAAACCCATTACGACCAGCGCAGCGGCAAACCGGTCAACAACAACCTGGCTGACTATGTCATGACCACCAATGCCGATGCACCCGACATCGACGTGGTGTTTCTCGACTATCCCGACCTGGCGCTCGATGAACTGGGGGCCCGCGGCATCGGTGAAATTGGCCTGGCCGGCTTTGCCGCAGCCACCACGGCAGCGGTCTATCACGCCACCGGTGTGCGGGTGCGCGATTTGCCGGTGAAAATCGAGGACTTGCTCAAGGCCGAGCATCCACAAACTGGCAAGGCCGCATGAATCGATGATCCAATCCATTGATTTAGTTGGATTTTCGGTATAAATTCGGAAAAGTCTGAAACGTACCGAAAGCGCTTTTGATGCTGGAGCAATCTGCCGATGTGATGCGTCAGTATATTGACGCGGTTGCCACCTTTGAATCCCTGGAAGAAACCCGCCGTGCCGCCGCCCAGGTGCGCGGCGGCATGTATTGGCACAAAGGTCCTGCCGGCGCACCCCATCAGGCCTATCTGATTCGTACCAGCGCCACTGGCAGTGAGAGAAGTCTTGGTCCGCGCTCGCTGGAAACCGAGGCCATCCATGAAAAATTTCATCATAAAAAAACCGAGCTTGAACTACGCCTGGCCGCTTTGCAAAAGGCACTGGCCCGGCATCAGCGCTTGAACCGTGCCTTACACGTTGGGCGCGTGTTGCCCCTGATCGTTGATATTCTCAACCGGCTGGCCAATACGCAACTGGCTGACCACTTTCGTATCGTTGGGACTCACGCGCTATATGCCTATGAAGCGGCCGCAGGCGTGTGCCTCGACCCCGATACCGTGGCAACCCGCGGACGCCGGGCGCGGCGCTTGCCCGGCAGCTGCGGTTTGCCCGGATTTGCCCAGGTTCGCCCGCATTGACCGAGCCAGCCTTGCCTGTGCCATGCAGTGGACAATCGCCGCGTCACTGGCATATTCTGCCGAATCGTCATTTTTGCCACCATGTTTTCGGTAGCCCATGCCGCGTAATCGGAGGTACATTACGGGGACAACAAAACACGGAGGAAGACGATGGATTTGCCGGCCAACCAACTCAACATGCAATTTGACAGCGATTTGTTGGAGACCCGCGAATGGGTCGATGCACTCGAAGCCGTCATTGCTTCTGCCGGCCCGGAACGCGCCAGATTCCTGCTCTCGCGGCTGTCTTCTGCGGCGCAAAAAGCCGGCATCAAATGGCGCGACTCGAGCAATACCCCGTACACGAACACCATCCGCAGCAATGAAGAGCCGCCATTCCCGGGCGGCTCCGACGCACTGGCACTGGAAGAACGCATTGCCAGCCTGATGCGCTGGAATGCACTGGCGATGGTGGTGCGCGCCAACCGCGCCTATGGCGAACTTGGTGGCCACATTGCCAGTTATGCCTCGGCCGCCGACCTCTTCGAAGTCGGGTTCAACCATTTCTTCCGTGCCCGCAGCGCCCACTTCGGCGGCGACTTGGTGTACTTCCAGGCCCATTCGGCGCCCGGCATCTATGCCCGCGCTTTCCTCGAAGGCTCGCTGAGCGCGCCGCAGCTTGGCCTGTACCGCCAGGAGATCGAAGCAGGCAGGCAGGGCCAGATGGGACTGTCGTCCTACCCGCATCCATGGCTGATGCAGAACTTCTGGCAATTTCCCACCGGCTCGATGGGACTCGGTCCGATCAGCGCCATCTACCAGGCGCGCTTCATGCGCTACATGGAGCATCGCGGCTTGCTGGCGCCGCAGGACCGCAAGGTCTGGGGCGTGTTTGGCGATGGTGAAATGGATGAGCCCGAATCGCTGGCGGCACTGAGCCTGGCTGCGCGCGAGTCGCTCGACAACCTGGTCTTCGTGGTCAACTGCAATCTGCAGCGCCTCGACGGCCCGGTGCGCGGCAATGGTCATATCGTCGATGAACTGGAAACCCTGTTCGCCGGCGCCGGCTGGAATGTCGTCAAGCTGCTCTGGGGCGCGGACTGGGACCCGCTGTTTGCCCGCGACACCGGCGGTGAACTGGTCAATGCACTCAACACCACCGTCGACGGCCAGCTGCAAACCTTTGCCGCCAATGACGGCGCCTTCAACCGCGCGCATTTCTTCGGCCAGTCGGAAGCCTTGAAAGCCATCGGTGCCACGCTTACCGATGAAGAGATCGACCGCTTGCGCCGCGGCGGCCACGACATGAAAAAAATCCATGCGGCCTATCACGCGGCGGCCAATCATCGCGGCCAGCCGACCGTGATCCTGGCGCAAACCAAAAAAGGCTTCGGCATGGGTTCGGCTGGCCAGGGCCGCATGACCACCCACCAGCACAAGAAACTCGATGCCGGCATGCTGCTGGAATTTCGCGACCGTTTTCATCTGCCCATCAGCGACGCCGATTGCGAAGCGCTGGCGTTCTACAAGCCGCCAGCGGGCAGTGCGGAGATGCGCCATCTGCTCGAACGCCGTGCTTCGCTGGGCGGTTTCCTGCCGCGCCGCAGCACCGAGCATACGACGCTGGTGCTGCCGCAGGTGACATCCTATGCGCGCTTTGCGCTGGAAGCCGATGGCAAGGAAATGTCGACCACCATGGCGCTGGTGCGCATGCTCGGCACACTGTTGAAGGACGATGGCATCGGCCGCCACATCGTGCCGATTGTCGCCGATGAAGCGCGCACCTTCGGCATGGCCAACCTGTTCAAGCAGGTCGGCATCTATTCTTCCCAAGGCCAGTTGTATGAACCCGAAGACATCGGCTCCATCCTGTCCTACCGCGAAGCGCGCGACGGCCAGATTTTGGAGGAAGGCATTTCCGAAGCCGGTGCGATTTCTTCCTGGACCGCAGCCGCGACAAGCTATTCGGTGCATGGCTTGCCGATGCTGCCGTTCTACATCTACTACTCGATGTTCGGTTTCCAGCGCATCGGCGACCTGATCTGGGCTGCTGCCGACCAGCGTGCGCGCGGTTTCCTGATCGGCGCCACCTCTGGGCGCACCACGCTGGCCGGTGAAGGCTTGCAGCATCAGGATGGATCGAGCCTGCTGGTTGCCGCTACGGTGCCGAACTGCATTTCCTATGACCCGGCATATGCCAACGAGCTGGCCGTCATCGTGCAGGAAGGCATGCGCCGCATGCTCGAACAAAATGACGATGTGTTCTACTACGTCACCGTCACCAATGAAAACGACCTGCAGCCAAGCTTGCGCCCCGGTGATGAAGTGGGCATCGTGCGCGGCATGTATTGCCTGCAACCACAGCAGCATGCCGATGTGCGCTTGCTGGCGTCGGGTGCCATTCTCAAGGAAGCCCTCAAGGCGGCTGCACTGCTGCGCGAAAATTTCGATGTTACCGCCGAAGTCTGGAGCGTGACCAGCTATACCGAGCTGGCGCGCGACGGCATCGCCATGCAGCGCGCGCAGCGCCTCACCGGGGCCATCGCCCAACCGTATGTCATGCAGCAGTTTGGCGCCAGCACCACGCCGGTGGTGGCGGTGTCCGACTATGTGCGCGCACTGCCCGAAAGCCTGCGCGCTTTCATCAAGACACCGTTTGTCACGCTGGGCACCGACGGCTTCGGGCGCAGCGATACGCGGGCGCAGCTGCGGGACTTCTTTGAAGTCGATGCGCGCTGGATTGCCTTTGCCGCATTGAGTGAAATGCCGGGTGGCAGCGACATGGCGCAGGTGAAGATGGTGGCTGAAGTACTGGGGCTGGACCTGGACAAACCGCTGGCCAGTTTCCTGTAATCGCCCAATGGGCTGAAATGCCTCCAGCTTCTGAAAGCACAGAATTGGCAGTAGCCGGTTGACCGAGGTGGATGACGGAGACGGCAGGGACTGGTAAAAACGCCAGGCCGGGCCGTAGCCTGTCCAGGCTGCGCAGGCATTGCCGCACTGCGGCGCTCGGCTGTCATGACCGCGGGCGCGACTGCAGGCATTTGCTCGCCGCTTGTTACGGGCTGTGGGCGCCGGCAGTGCTCATCATCGCAGCGAGCCGGTATGATGACGGATATTGCCACCTCCTTGTCCTTCCCGCTTTGTCAGGACCCCGCGTTTTGAATCGAACCATGTTTGCCGATGCCGATGCCGATGCCGATGCTGTGCCCGGTTCTGGCTGCTTTCCCTGTCATGCGCTGCTTGATGATCAAACGGCAGGCGCTGGCGTGGCGCGCTCGCGCCTGTACACCGGATTCGTCGGCCAGCTTGGCTGCACCGATGGCGCCGGCCTGCATGCCATGCTGCAGGACATGCAGGAACGGCTGCACCAGGGATTGTTTGCGGTAGGCTTGTTCGACTACGAACTCGGTGCCGACCTGGTCGAACCAGGCCATGCCATCGATGCCCTGTCGATGAACGCACGCGGTGGGGCCGGCGCTCATGCTGCCGGGGACGGCGACACGCCACGGCCTCTGGCGCGCATACTGCTGTTTGCGCGCTGCGAGATCCTCGGTGCAGACGAGGTGCGACAATGGCTGGCCAAACAGTGCCAGGCTGCAGAAGACGGGAATGGCCAGAAATCCGGCAGCCACACCAGCACCGGCACCAGCACCAGCATCGGCAACGATCAAGCCGACTGCAATGGTGATGGCAATACCCATATCGCTGCCAATGAACAGCCCGCCGGAATCATGAACCTGCGCGCGGGCATCGATGCAGCCGAATTCGAATGCGCCATTGAGCGTATCCACGATCTGCTGGCTGCCGGCGATGCATATCAGGTCAACTATACCTTGCGCTTGCACTTCGACGTCTATGGCACACCCGCCGCATTGTATGCGCGGCTGCGCCAGCGCCAGCCTGTGCCTTATGGCGCATTGATTGCACTGCCTGACGGTGGCGCCGTGCTGTCGCTGTCGCCGGAACTGTTCCTACAACACCGGCGCGGTATTCTCACTGCGCGGCCGATGAAAGGCACTGCACCGGCCACCGGCGACCCGCAACAGGATGCCTTGCGCGCAGCGGCGCTGGCGGCCGACCCGAAGAACCGTTCCGAAAACCTGATGATCGTCGACCTGCTGCGCAACGATCTTGGCCGCATCGCTGTCCTGGGTTCGGTGCAGGTACCGCAATTGTTCGAGGTCGCCCGCCATGGCCAGGTGCTGCAGATGACCTCGACGGTGACCGCCCTGTTGCGCGAGGAGACCTCGATTGCGGCAGTCATTGCCGCAATGTACCCTTGCGGTTCGATCACCGGGGCGCCGAAACGCCGTGCCATGCAGATCATCGCCGAACTGGAAACCGAGCCACGCGGACTGTACACCGGTGCGATCGGCTGGTTCGATGCCGCCTCGGACCTGGCCTCGGCGCCAGCCTCGCCGCGCGATGCAATCGGTGACTTTTGCCTGTCGGTGCCGATCCGCACGCTGTCCCTGGACCCTGCGCAAGCAGGGCAGCGCCACGGCGTCATGGGCGTGGGCGCCGGCATCGTGTTTGAAAGCCGGGCGGCCGATGAATTTGCCGAATGCAGAGTGAAAGCCGGTTTTCTTGTCGGGCTGCCGGCGCAATTCGAACTGCTCGAAACCATGTTTGTCAGCCGGGCAGATGGCATTCGCCATATGGCCCGGCACTTGCAGCGCCTGCGCGCATCCGCCAGCTGTTTCGGTTTTTGCTTCGATGAGCAGGCGGTCGTGGCGCAATTGCAGGCAGCCTGCCGGCAGTTGCCCATGCAAGGGCACGCGCGCCTGCGCCTGGTACTGCAGGCCGATGGACACTGCAGCGTCGAAACCGGTTTGCTCCCGGCCCTTGAACAACCGGTGAAGCTGCTGCTGGCACGGCAACGCATCGATTCCGGCCAATTGTTCCAGCGCCACAAGACCAGCGTGCGGCAATTCTACGATACTGCCTGGCGCCAGGCGCAAGCACAGGGTGCCTTCGACATGCTGTTCTTTAACGAGCGTGATGAGCTTGCCGAGGGCGCACGGTCGAATGTCTTCCTGCATATCGACGGCCAGTGGTTTACGCCGCCCTTGTCATCCGGTGCCTTGCCCGGAGTCATGCGCGCCGTGCTGCTGGCCGATGGCGCCTGGTCGGCAAAGGAGCGCGTGCTTGGACGTGCCGAGCTTGGCGCCGCGCAGCGCATCGTGGTGTGCAATGCGCTGCGCGGGCCCATGGCCGCGCAACTGGCGAGTCAACCGAAATAGTGCAAACCCATCGCACCCTTGACTTGCGCCAGGGTGGTGGCGGCGCGCTGGCGCGCTTCGTCAGTGCCGCGCTTGAGCATGGCCAGCACTTCGCCACGGTCGGCGCCAAACTGCTGGCGCGCAGCGCGCACCGGTGCGAGGAATTCCTGCAGCGTTTCGGTCAGGCGTTTTTTCAGCACGCTGTCGCCCAGGCCGCCGCGGGCGTAATGGGCCTTGAGTTCCGCCACCGCAGCACTGTCGGTATCGAAGGCATCGAGAAATGAAAACACCACATTGCCTTCGACCTTGCCAGGTTGTTCCACGCGCAAGTGGTTGGGGTCGGTGTACATGGCCTTGACCGCCTTGCTGATTTCATCGGCGCTGGCACCCAGCGCAATCGAATTGCCCAGCGACTTGCTCATCTTGGCTTTGCCATCGATGCCGGGCAGGCGCGCCGTGGCCGACAGCACCGCTTCGCATTCGACCAGCACTTCCTGATCGACCGTGCTGTTGAACTTGCGCACCAGTTCATTGGTCTGTTCGATCATCGGGATCTGGTCATCGCCCACCGGCACCATGGTTGCCTTGAAAGCGGTGATGTCGGCAGCCTGGCTGACCGGGTAGACCAGGAAGCCGGCCGGAATGTCGCGCTCGAATCCACGCTGGCGAATTTCCGTCTTGATGGTAGGGTTGCGCTCCAGGCGCGCGACCGAGACCAGGTTGAGCAGGTACAGGGTCAGTTCGGCCAGTTCGGTGACCTGGGACTGGATGAAGATGGTGGTCTTGGCCGGATCGATGCCCACGGCCAGGTAATCCAATGCCACTTCGATGATGTTGTCGGTCACCTTGCGGTGGTTGCCGACATTGTCGGTCAAGGCCTGGAGATCGGCCAGCAGCACATATTGCTTGACCTCGTGCTGCAAGGCCACGCGCGCGCGCAGCGAGCCGACGTAATGGCCAAGGTGCAGCGGACCCGTGGGCCGGTCGCCGGTGAGGATGACGGCAGGTGGGGCCGATGCTGGCGATGCAAGGAGGTTGGCTGCAGAAGAAGACTGGGACATCATGACTCCGGTATGAAAGGGTTCGGATGATGCCGGTCTTGCGCAGCGACTGCAGAAAAAGCAATGCCGCCTGGACCGGCGGCATCACATTGTCGAAAACATTGTGCGTGAAAACTGGCCGCCCGGTTCAGGCGCGCCACCAACGACAGCGCTCTTGCAGCCGGCTGCTGGCAACGGGACAGGTCATTGGATGAGCGGCAAATTTCATGCGGGCGAGTATATCATGGCTGCACTGCGGTGGATTTGACGCCGCCTGCAGCGTGGCCCCGGCCGTTCAAGGAGCGCGGCAGGTTGGACAAGGCGGGCCGGCAGGCTGGCCATGACCAGCACAGGGTTGTTCAGCGCGCCAGCGAGGATGGCAAAATAAGCTGCGCTGGTTTGCAGTGCGCGTCCAGCCCTCGCAGTGTTTCTAGCGCATAGGCTGCTGGCATGGCTGCGTGGCCATGAGCTGGCGGCCCAGCTCGATCAGCGCCAGGTCGCTGCCCGGAGGACCGATCAGCGATAGTCCCAGCGGCGCGCCTTCAAGTTGCATCAGCGGCAGGCTCAGCTGGGCAAAGCCCGACAGCACTGCCAGGCACAGCAGGCGGGTGGCAGCATTGCGGTACTCTTCCAGGGCTGCATCGCTGGCACTCAGGAGCGGCGCAATATCGGGCATGGTTGGCAGCAGCATGACGGTGTTGGCGCCCATCAGGCTGGCGAAATCATCCATGAAGCGCAGGCGGACCGCGCTGTGTTCCGCCATTTGCGCAGCACTGATATGGCTGGCCCATTCGAAGCGCTCCCTGATGCCGGGACCGAGCTGCATGCCATGGCGGGTGATGGCGGCACCGTGCAGCTGCCAGGCCTGGTAGCCCTGGATCACGCGAAAGGCCCAATACAAGGTATCGAAGGAGGGCACTGCCGCCGTGACCGCCGTTGCAACGGGCAGTACGCCGGCAATTTTTTGCAGCGTGCGGGCAAACAGGGATTGCACGCGCGGTTGCAGCAGTTCCAGCACATCTTCAGGTACCAGCACGCGCGGCAGGGCGCCTAGCGCGGCGGTATCCGGACCCAGCAGCACCTGGCCGACGCGGGCAAAAGTGCCGATGTCGCGCGCCAGCCAGCCGCAGGCATCGAAGGTCGGCGCCAGGCCGGTAATGCCGGCCATGCAGAGGCGCCCCGGTGAAGGACGCAGGCCGATCAGGCCGCAGTGGCTTGCCGGTGCGCGCAAGGAACCGCCGGTATCGGTGCCCAGAGCGAAGTCGGCCAGGCCGTTCGAAACTGCCGACGCCGAGCCCGAACTGGAGCCGCCCGGGATGCGTTTTGGTGCAGCGCCATTGAGCGGCGTGCCGTAATGGGTGTTCCTGCCGCTCATGGAAAACGCCAGTTCATCGGTGGTGACCTTGCCGACGAAGGTGGCGCCCGCTGCAGCCAGGCTGGTGACCACGGCGGCGCTGACGGTCTTGAGGCCGGACATGGCCAGGCTGTGCGGATTGCCATTGCCGGTGGGATAACCGGCTACATCGATGACATCCTTGACGGCAAACGTCAACCCCTGCAGTGGTGCATTGGCTGTGGCAGCGGGCAGGGCCAGCACCGGGTCCGGCGCCGGATAGGGCATGAAACAGCGCGCACTGGATGCATCCACCACGGGCCGGGCCAGCCTGGCGCCGTCGGTTGTACCGGGATCAACCACGAGACGAGTCAAGGTCATTATTTTCATTCTGGCTAAATTGCGGCACCGGGCTGCCGAGTCTCCCGGCAGACCCGCGGAATCGAAACCGGTTCAACAGGATTTATAACAATTCCTGCAAGTTCCATACCAACCGGTGAACATGCCTGGCCCAGCCCTGCCGCCCTGGCGCAGGAAATGGCGTGAATGGACTCGAGGTCGAGCTTGAAGTGACGTTGCACCAGACCGGACTGGACTCGATTGGAAGGCCGCAGCTTGTCTTGCAAAAAGCGGCGAGTTCACCTTTGCGCCGCCCTTTGTGCGGCCAGGAAAACGCCGATGGAATGATTGGCGCGCCAGGGCGGCAACGGCGTGATGCGCCCGATTCACCTGGCATGCGGCGCATTGAACTTGGGCGCGGCGCACCATGATGGGTAATCATGTGCTTGCCGTGATATGCATTGCGGTGCGCCGGTTGTGGTGCAGCAGGAAGCAGATGGCGGGAGCCGATGGAAATCCGATGCCGGTACTGGAGGCCGGGGACCGAATGTCGGGATCGGATGCCGGAATCAAGTGCCGGAAGAAGATGCCGGAACCGGATGCCGGAATCGGCTGCTGGAATCGGCTGGCGCGTCCGGACCTCGGCCTCAGAAGCGGGTGCGCAAGCCGACACCAATGCCGGTGCGGTTCGACTGGCCGCCGAAACCGAGCACGGGATTGTTGGGGTCGGTGACGGAAGCGCCACTGAGCAGGTTGCGGTCGGCGGCAATGTACACATCGGTGCGTTTGGAAAATGCGTAGTTGGCCACCAGGTAGCCAGTGCGAATCTTGCCGCCGGTGTCGGCGGCCGCATTGCGCACATTGTCGATGGCCATGCCGGCAGTCAGATAGATGGCCGGACCAATCTGGTAGCCAACCCCGGCCGATGCATACGAATCGGTACGGCTGCCGGTCTGGGTGGCCGGACCCAGCGCGGTGTTGGCGTTGCCCAGCAAACTGGTGTTGGCCAGAGCTTGGCCCGGTCCCTGGATGACGGCGAAACCCGCTTCGCGGCGGGCATTCACATACAGCACATACAGCGTTGCCCGGCCCAGTTTGTAGTTCGCACCGGCACCGAGAATGGTCAGCGCTTTTTCATTGGCGTCCAGCGAGCGTTGCGCCACGCCGCCAAAGGTCAGGTTTGCCGTGGCATACTGCAGGCCGAGCGCGGAACTTGCGCCTTTTCTGCCATCCCCGGCCTGTTCTCCAAAGGCATGCACCAGTTGCAGGTCGAAGCCGCCAAGGCGGTAGGAATAGGCCAGCGAATTATCGAAGCGTGTGCCGACGATGCGCGGCAGGTAGGAACTCTCGAGGTAATTGCCGATCCAGAGCGGATCGTAAATGCCCAGGAAGGTAAACGGCACACCGTAGATGCGCCCTGCGCTGAGCGTGCCATGGGCTTCATCGCCAACACTGACCCAGGCCTGGCGACCGAACAGCTGGCCTTGCTGGTCCGAGGCACCGGTGTCGACCACGAACCCGCTCTCCAGCACGAACTGCGCCTTCAAGCCGGCGCCCAGGTCTTCCGTGCCCTTGAAGCCGACACGGCTGCCCTGCAGACCGCCAGGCGAAAGTGCCAGCACATCGCCACCGTTGGCATTGGTCAGATGGCGCACGCTGACGTCGGCAACGCCATACACGGTCAGGGCTGACTGGGCCTGCGTTGTCACGGGCAGGCAGACGGTCAGGGCGAACGCGGCGAACGCGGCAATCCCGGCAAACCGGCAGCGCGCCGGCATCGCGCCAGTGCCGCAGGTCGTGCCGCTCCTGCAACGAGGAAGCATCGTTTTTGGTGTCGCGTTTTCCATGCCGGTTCCTATGAAGCTTGCCTGCTGCTAACGCCAGCCAGCCTCCGCAGCAAGGAATCCATGCAGCATCGGGTTCTGGTCGTGAAGTTTGGTTTGATGCGGACAACGCACAAAATGACCGCGCCAGGCGAATTGTTTGTGACGTTGAATTTGCTGAATGTTTCATTTTTCTACATTCAAGCATTCCACGAATGAACTTGTTTGACAATCCCGACAGCCGATTTATTGATTTTTGTTGTAATCAGGCATCGAATCCAGGGTCGGCAAAACCCGCGCGCTGGCATGCAGACATAACCAGGAAGCAAGCACACTGGCTGCGGTTTTCGGCATCTCGCCGTTGGTCGGCCAGTCATCCGCTCCATGATCAGCCATGCCGCCATCTAAGCATGCCGACATCAAACGCACCTGCGCAAGCTTGATCGTACCGAGACTGCCTGAGCATGTTGCCAGCCTGCGCTGCCTGATCGCGCTGCCAGCCAATGCGGCCTGCACAGACTTCTAGCCGGCGGGATACAGCGAATGCATGGCCCGGTTGCCGCTGTCGCGTCCATCGACATACATGCTGTAGGCAATCACGCCCGAGCAATGGGTCGACAGCAGCAGATGGTCGAGCGACTTGAGCATCGAGGCCCGCAGGGGGCCGGGCACGATTGCCTTGCCATCGGCCAGTGCCTGGGACAGGCAGTAAGCCGCAAGCAGGCGAAACTGCGCCACGGCGACGTTGTCCCCGCCCACCAGTCCAGGCCGGCCATTGGGCAAGGTGAGGGTTTCGGCCTGAGAGTGGTAGCCCAGCGCATCGGTACTCGAGAGCTTGGCGAACAGCATGGCAAAAAGATGATACACATCGTGCCGTTGGGGCAGGTCGTCGAGTTCGACCGACTTTGAACATTTCCTGTACCTGCTGTACCAGCGTCTGGATGGCAGCGAGCAATGGTGCCGACATGCCCTGCTGGAACTGCGTCGCAGTCAACGTCAGCTTGACCAGGTTTTCATTCTCGTCCCGCGCCATGAATGACGCAGTGCCGCCGGAGGCTGGCGCAAGCGCGGCATCGGCGCCGCGATCCGGGCCGGCAGATGAGCAGCTGATGGAAGCCGCGCTGGCAAACTTCTTCAACTCCCTGAACCTGGCCGAGATTTCCGTGGCCAGTATGGCGTAGGTACCATCACGCATCTCGTCCAGCAGTGCCTTCTTGTCGGCGATGGGAATATCGACCCGGTTGGCAGGCCGGGCAATGGTGCGGTGGATGACATCGCCAAACAGCTTTCGCCGTGGCCCGGACAAGGCAATGGCGCGCGCCGACAGCGCCTTGGTCAGCATGGCCAGCGTGGCGTCTGCCACATCCGATGCAATGGAAAAATTCGGTTTGAGCATTGCACTGACATATGCCGGCAGCGTTGCACGGCGCAGGAACGGCAGGTCGATGTCGTTCGAGCTCGACTTTTGCCGGGGCGAGGTTGCTGCAGCAAATTCAATGACCTTGAACGACTCGAGCACCTTGCCCTGTTCATGGCTGGCTGCATTCAGCGCCAGCAGGTCGGTAACACGCAGCAGCACGGCCTTGTCCGGCGCCACCGAACAGACAAAAAATTTCAGCAGGTCGTCCTGCAGATCGTCTTGCTGCAATGCCGCCGCGCTGCTTTCTTCATCCTGGGCGGGGAGCGCCAGTCCCAGCGCAGGCGCCATCCAGTCGAAATACGCCTTGGCAACCGTGAGTCGGGCTTTGAAGTCCGCTGCCACCTGCAGCGTGCCGGCATCGATCTCGTGCAACAGATCGACCAGATCGGCACGGCGCAGGAACGGCAGGTTGGCGGTGACATAGGGTTCGAACAGGGTTGTGCCCTGAAACTTTTTCATCATCACCACCATTGCATCACGCCGCTTCAAATGGGTCACGAGCGCGGCGTCATCAAAACGCAGTTGCAAGCCTTTCCAGTGCTGCAGCAGCTGGTTGACGCCAGTTCGCATCGGCGGCCAGTCCCGGCTCGCCACACCGATGTCGGCGCGCATGCTTTCATCGCGCACATGGGCGACATCGATGGCGGCGATGTTGCTTGCCAGGGCCGTTATCGTGGCGTTGCCGAGTTCGGCATAAGGGCGGCTGATCACGGCTGCAATCGCTGCCTGGCGGTTCAGCGCACTGCGGGTCGGCTGCTGCAAGATCGCCGAGACGGGGTCGCTGATCTCCGCATGCCAGATGCCGCCATTGCCGTCGCGGCTGCGCAAGGTGGCAAAAAATACGCGGATGATGTTCTGCACCAGCGCATCGCGGAATTTGCTGCCATCGAGGTGACTGAACAGCTTGTGCGATTGCAGTTTGATCGCCTTGTCCAATTGCTGCGCCGACCATTTTTCATACTGCTGCAAGCGGCTGTCGTCGGGAAACGCATGGCGCTGGCTGTTCGGCAGGAGGAACCTCAACTCAGCGAAGCGCCGATCCTGCACCTTCGCTGCATTGCTGGCCAGTTCGTTGAGCTCCTTGCCAAGCGAACTGAATATCGGCATGCAGGCCAGCAAAGACCGTTCTGGCGACTGTTCGAATTTGCACAGCATGAATGCCTGTGCCAGTTTTGCGGCAGCATCCTGCCCGAGCTGGGGAAACAGTTCCTTGACCAGTGTTTCCACCGGCTCGATGGTGCCACGCCACTGCAAGATTTCGTGTGCTGGCAGGATGCGGCCATTGTTGCGTCGATGCCAGAGTACCTCTTGCAGGACGAAATCCCTGCCGGCGAGTTGCTGCTTGAGCACGCCGAGCAGGCGCTGCAATGCGCCCGGCGCGGCGACCTGGCCGGGTGCATGCTGCTGCAGCACACGGGCGAGTTCCTCGCGGGCCCAGGTATCGTAGTCCACGGTACGAAACAGTGCGCACAGCGGTTTTTGCACGCAGGCCATCAAGTCGGCTTCGAATTCCAGGCGAAGGGTTTCCCGCACTGCATTGCGGTGCTCGGGGACCAGGACCTGATAATCATGAATGAGCACCTCGAGATGGCTGGAAGGGAGCCAGTCGACGGTGTTTTCCAGCAGACGCTGGATGGCAAATCCGCGCGCCACCAGCTGTTTTGCCAAACCCCCGATGCCGAGTCGATCGAGCGTCGGCAGCGATGTCTGCAGGTCGAATTCACCTGAACAGATTTTCTCCAGTGCGGTATCGATATGCTCCGGCTCGGTCAACTTGTTGCGCATCAGCAGTTCGATGAGCAGGTCGACCAACTGCTGTTGCAGCTGCGCCGGGCGGCAGTGCGGCTGCAGCATGCTGGCCAGGAAGCCATCAGGCTCAAGGATGCCCGAATCGTCGAACGCCGGATGAAGGGCGCCGCTGCGGGTCAGCAGCAGGGCACGCAACTGGTCCAGCAGGTAATTGCGAAAGACCTCCAGATGCAGCCGGTGCTGCGCAGTGCTTGATGGCCCAAGGCCTTCGGCGGCGCCGTTCAACAGCCATTTCGCTGCACAGGATTCAAGCAGCGATTCATCCATCTGCCTGCCGGCGCACCAGGTCATGACGGCCTGCCGCAAATTGGCGATGTCCTGGGTGCGCTCGGGTGGACAGTACGGCTGCATGGCCAGGGCGAACCAGCGTACCTCGAGCTGCATGATCGATGGGTGGGAACTGATCGCCTGCGGCAAGCGTTCACGAAACCGGCTTTTGATTGCCTCATCCAATGGCGGGGTGTCCGCTTCGAGGCAATACACCAGTTCGATCAGTGCAGTGCCCATCGCCGCAGACAGGACCGGGCCGGCATGTGCCTGGCCGGCGCGCGGCAAGCGGGCCAGCAGATTTTCTTCGACCAGCTGCGCGAGCTCCGGCGAGACTTCGGCGCTCAGCAGCCGGCTCAGCATGCCGGCAAGGCTGGCGGGCTGGTCATGGTCTTCATGCGGGCTGCCGGTCTGGAACAAGGGCGTCTCGGCAAACAGCGCCTGCACCAGGGCTTTACGCACCAGAGCCAGGTTGCCCGGAGCCAGCCGTGTCTGGATTGCCGTGGCCACCTGCGCCAGCAACCGGGTGCGCAGGGCAGCCATCGTCTTGCTGGGTAACGCGGTTGCGCCTGCCACCGGCCGGCCGGTGGCAATGTCCTTGAGCACCGTGTGCTTGAAGCGTTCAAGGGCCGTCGCCAGGGCCGGCCCGGTTTTTCCCGCCTGGTGTTGAAAGATCGATGGCTGCGTTTGCTGCATGAAGATGCGCTCGAACCAGTTCTGGTGCGCAGGGCGGGCGCGGTCAAGTATCTCGATGAACAAGGATTCGACCTGGGCGCCGGCATGGGCCGGGCCAATGGCACTGGCCTGGTCCGGCGCCGCGGCCACGGTTGC
>JBPBPY010000474.1:0-15722 GCA_050954505.1 Janthinobacterium lividum | reverse complement strand
CTTCCTTGCCCAGTCCAACCAGCAGGATGCGCTCGGCAGGAATGCCTTCCAGGCCACGCAGCAGCATGGTGCTGCCTGGCTTGCCGGAGATGTCGCCGCTCTTGACTGCGGCGCTGATCTGGCCGCTGATATCGAGCGCTGTGGCAGCTGACGACAGCTTCATGTTTTCAAACACGCCGACCACAATGCAGCCAGTCTTGGTCGATGCCGGTCCTGCCTTTGAATCGAATGTTTTTATGCTAAAGTCCATGATTGCTCCTTTGTTTCCCAATTATAGTCTGTCGAATGATTTTTCAAAGAGCGCTACGACGCGAATTATTCAGTACCGCCGGCGCCGTCCTCACCACGCTATTCACCATCACCATCACGGTCATGCTGATCCGCATCCTCGGTCAGGCGGCGGGAGGGCGTGTGGCTTCGCAGGACGTGGTGGCGCTGATCGGCTTCTCGGCGCTGAACTATCTGCCCATCATCCTTATCCTGACCTCGTTCGTTTCGGTCCTGCTGGTGGTTTCACGCTGTTACCAGGACTCGGAAATGGTGGTCTGGTTTGCCGCCGGCCAGAGCCTGACCGCGTGGGTGCGTCCGGTGCTGACCTTTGGCCTGCCGATCGTGGCATTGACCGCCTTGCTCAGTTTCACGCTCACGCCCTGGGCCAATCGCCAGAGCGCAGAGTATCGTGAGCGCTTCGAGCAGCGCGAAGATGTCTCGCGCATTTCCCCGGGCCGCTTCCAGGAGTCGGCCGCATCGGACCGGGTATTCTTCGTCGAGGGCTTTTCCAACCAGGCCAGCAACGTCAGGAACGTCTTCGTCAATTCCAATCAGAATGGCCGCAGCAGCGTCATCGTCGCCAATGAAGGCACCGTCGAGATCGACAGGAATGGCGACAAGTTCCTGGTATTGAAGAACGGCCGCCGCTATGACGGCACACCGGGCGAATCGGACTTCCAGCTGATGGAGTTTGTCCGCTATGGCGTGCTGATCTCCTCGCAATCGCGCGCCGGCGCCGGCGACACCTCCGCCCGTTCGCTGACGTTCCGGCAGCTGCTCAACCAGCCCAACAGCTTCAACAGGGGCGAACTGCTGTGGCGTCTGGCGCTGCCGCTGATGTGCCTGCTGCTGATGCTGCTGGCCATCCCGCTGTCGTTCGTCAATCCGCGCGGCGGGCGCTCGATCAATCTCCTGATCGCCTTGCTGCTGTTCGTTTTATACAGTAATACCGTCAGCGTTTTCCAGGCGGCCGTGGTGCAGGAGCGCCTGTCGCTGATGATGGCCTGGTGGCCGGTCCATGCCTTGACTGCCTTGCTGACGATGGTGCTTTTCCTCTGGCGCATCAATGTCAACAGCCGCTGGCATCCACTGGTGATGCGCGCGGCCATGCGACCGCGCAATCGTCCTGGTGCCAAGGTGAGTGCATGAAAGTCCTGCAACGCTACCTGGCCGCGGAAAATGTCCGCGCAGTCGGCTACGTGCTGGTCGCCTTCCTGGCGCTGTTTGCCTTCTTCGACCTGATTGGCGAGTTGAAATCGGTCGGCAAGGGCGGCTATGGCCTGGGCCTGGCGTTCCTGTATGTCGCCATGGGATTGCCCGGCTATGCCTATGACCTGATGCCGATCGCTGCCCTGATCGGCACCATTTACGTGCTGGCGCAGATGGCCTCCACCTCCGAATTCACCATCATGCGGGTTTCGAGCATGTCCACCGGCATGGCCGCCTCGATGCTGTTCAGGATCGGCATCCTGTTTGCGTTGCTGACGTTTGTATTTGGAGAATTCGTCGCGCCGCGCGCCAGCGAATATGCGGAAAAACTCAAGCTCGGGCTGCAGGGCACGTCGGTGTCGCAGCAATTCCGCTCGGGCTTGTGGGCCAAGGATGTGATCAAGGAAGACGGTGCCAATGGTGCACCGATCGGCACGCGTTTCCTGAATGTGCGCGAGATGAAGCTGACCGGGGAACTGCTGGGCCTGAAGATCTATGAATTCGATGGCGACTTTCGCATGAGCGCGGTGATTTCCGCAGCCAGTGCCACCTATTCGGGCCGCAACACCTGGTCGCTCAAGGGCGTGTCGGTCACCACGCTGCCCAAACCCGGCAAGACGCAGGGTGGCGCCGGCTTTGACCTCTCGGCGCCAATCGCGATCAAGACCTTCGAACAGCGGGATCTGGTGTCGGAAATCACGCCCGATATCCTGGCCGTGCTGTTCGCCGACCCGGACCGCATGTCGGCCACCGACCTGTCGGCCTATACCAAACATCTGACTGAAAACAAGCAGCAGAGCGAACGCTATGAAATCGCTTACTGGAAAAAACTCATCTATCCGTTTGCCGTCTTCGTGATGATGGCGCTGGCGCTGCCGTTTGCCTACCTGCATGCGCGTGCCGGCGGCGTGAGCCTGAAGATTTTTTCAGGCATCATGCTGGGAGTGAGCTTCCAGTTGATCAACAGCCTGTTCTCGCATATTGGTTTGCTCAACACCTGGCCGCCGCTGATTACCGCAGCGCTGCCCAGCCTGCTGTTCCTGTTGATTGCCATCGTGGCATTGTTATGGGTGGAAAGGCATTGATGAACGCTTCCGGAAAAGGCCTGGTGCTGTTTGCCCATGGCGCGCGCGATCCCCGCTGGGCCCAGCCATTCGAACGGCTGGCCGAGCTGGTACGCAGCAATGTGCCCGATACCGTGGTGGCGCTGGGCTTCCTTGAACTGATGACGCCGCGCCTGCCCGAACTGGTCCGCGACATGGTGGCGCAAGGTGTCGGTGAAATCGCCGTGGTGCCGGTGTTCCTGGGGCAGGGTGGCCATGTGCTGCGCGACTTGCCCGTGCTGGCAGAAGCGGCACGCGCGGCCCACCCGGGTCTGGTTTTCAACGTGGCGCAGGCGGTGGGTGAAGACGCCGACGTGCTGGCAGCGATGATGGCGTACTGCGTCAAGGTTGCACACGGTAACACGAGCGCCGGCTGACTGCGCGCGCCCGCGCACAGGAAAGACCAAGGGCGGGTTGGACCGCGCATGCCGCCACTGCGGCAGCCTTGGCAAGTCCAGGTTCACCAGCGCGTTTGCGCCGCCAAACTTCCAGGCCTGGTTCCTGGAATCGACACGCTGGCACAGTCCGGCAAGCCAGCCTCGCTGGTGTCATCTGTTCATCCTGGCCGCCACGAATTTGCGTCGACATCACGGAACCGACAAGGTCAACCGGTTACTAATCGCTTGCACTTGGTACGGCGATTCCGGATTCAGGATTTGCCCCCTGAATGGGGATCGACCTTGCCATCCGAGTCAACCGATCAATGTACATCGATTTCGTGAAAGCTTTCCATGGACGTCAACCCTGCCGGACGCCGCCTCTTTTCTCCGGCCTTGCACAATCCGCACACTCCTCAGCAGACGGCGGCTGACCTTCAACCCGGCCTTGGCGACGGCATACTGCCTGCGAGAAAAGCCGGTCCTGTGGCGCCGGCAGTGGAAACGGCAACGCCATTCGACCCGCAGCCACCGGCAAGGATTTCCAACCAGATGCTGTCGCAAATGTTGATGGCACCGGAAAATGCCCATCTGGAATTTCAGGCCGGTTCGGCGGCAGCAGGCTTTCTGAGCGGCGATGTCGAGCGCGGCAGGCTGGCCTTCAATGCCATGCTGAGGACCCTTCTCAACTGCGGTAAATTCGATGCACTGAATTGGGCAATGCTGCGCAGTGACGCATTCATCGAGTTGACTTCCCGGGAGAGCGTTGAACGCATCGTCGACTGGCTGCGTGGCAGTCCGCCTGTGCAGGATCTGCAACTTACCATGACGACGTGGTCGGCACAGGAAGTGGCGTCGTTTGCCAGGACGCTCCGTGGTCTGACGTCATTGTCCACCCTGACGTTCGCACGTTGTCTTTTCGATGCGTCAGGTTTCGCCGAACTGGCAGCCGGGCTGAGCGGCCACCCCACGCTGAGCTTCCTGGCATTTCGTGACAGTTGTACCGACGATCAGGGACTTGCGCTGCTGGCGCCTGTGGTTGGCACGCTTCCCCGGCTGGAGAAACTGCACCTGCAGCGCAACGGTCTCGAAGCGGGCGCAGGCGCCAAAGACCTGTTTGCCGCCTTGACCGGACACGCCGTGCTGCAAGCATTGCGTCTGGACGGCAACCAGTTTTTCGGACCGGCATTGCCGCCTGTGGTCGACATGTTGGTGGGCAATCGTAGCTTGCTGGAACTGAACCTGAAAGATAATGCTCTTGCCGGTGACGATGCCCGTGTGCTGGCCGAGGGATTGCGGAAAAACAGCACCCTTGTCAAGCTCGATGTCTCTTCCAACGCGATGGCTGCCGGTGTTCTGGATTTGCTTGCTGCCTGCAGCGTCCATGCCGGCATGCGCGACCTGGAGATTGGTTCGGCGCGCTTGCGCACGGAGCATGTGCATGCATTGGGCCAGGCATTGGCGGCCAATGGCTCGCTGCGTCGGGTTGGGGTCGAGTGGGGCATGATTCCCTCTCTCGACGATCATGATTTCATCGCCTTGGCGCACAACTTGCGCGGCAACCAGACACTGATTGACTTGAATCTTGCCACGGCCAGAAAACCAACTGGTGCGTTCAATATCCATACCAGGGAGGAGGAAGCCGCACGCGACACTGCGCTGAGCGGCCTGAATGAAATTTTGCGCCAGAACAGGTTCAACCTGCCTCTGCAGAAAATTGCGGCCTACCTCGATCTGCTTGCAGCGCCACATTGCAGTGCGTTCAGGGATATCAATACCATCATTGCTTGCCACTACCGGCTTGCCGCCAGTGCCGAAACCTTCAATACCATCAACAAGATGATGACGTCCGAACCACCAGGCCACGCCTGAATGGCAAGCCGGCCAGCGCCAAGTGCCTGCAACAGGAAATCGACGCCGAAACGCAACACCCACTGATTGTCTGGAGAATAGCGCAATGACGCCATCTGCTTCGAACCGCCACGGCTACCTGCAACTGTTCACGACCATGCCTGGAGACGGGATGGCGCTGCAAAACCCGGCTCGCGATGCAAGCCGTGTAACAGCCGCGCACAGCATCAAGCACGCGCGGCTCTCCGATCAACAACTGCTCGACATGCCGCGCGCGCCGCTGAGCAACCTTGGCTTGGTTGCGGCAAATTCTCCTGCAGACATCATACTTACCCGTGGACCCACGGGTACCAGATGGAATGCAGCGTCGGTGGCGCAGCGATTGCTGAGGCAGCATGAATTCGATGCCTTGAACTGGATTTTGTTACGCAAGAATAAAAGACTCATGATCACCGATCTTGCCGCTTGCACGCCGATGCAGGAATGGCTTTCCACAGATCCGCCATTGAACCAGCTGGTGTTTGTCTTGAATCGGCCACAAAATTCGCAAATCGAACTGCTCGCATCGGCCTTGGGTTGCGCTCGCCTGGTCGAGAAAATCGCTTTCTTCAGCTGCGCTTTGCATCAGGAACACCTGCAGTGGTTGGCGCCGGCCCTGGCTCATTGCCACAGCCTGCAATCGCTGAAACTGCAAAGCTGTACATTGGACAGCGACGGGCTGCACACGCTGGCGCAAGCTCTGGCCAACATGCCCCGGCTGACCCGCCTGGTCATTTCAAGATCCGGGTTGGGCGGCAATGTCAATGTCACGCCGCTCTTCGATGGTCTCAGTCGCAACAACTCGATCACCCACCTGAATCTCTCCGCCAATGCCTTGCATGGAGAAGGCGCTGCGGCGCTGTGCGCGATGCTGAAGAAGAAACCAAGCCTCGAATCGCTGGATATTCGTCGAAACTCGCTTGACGAGTCCGATGCCAAGGCACTTGCCGAAAGCATGGGACATCATCCCCGTCTGCGCAAGCTCAATATCTCGGACAATCGGATTGGCGCCGGCATCATCGATATCGTCGAAGCCTCCGGCACATGTCCGGGTCTGGAAGAAATCCCGGCAGAACGCAACGAGCTCGAAGTCAGTCATCTTCCAGGACTTGCTGCGTCACTGGCAAACAATGCCACGCTGCAGCGCTTGCTTATTGATTGGCGGGAGATTGCCGATGTGCACGACAGTGATCTCGTGAAGCTGAGCCTGCGTTTGCGCAGCAACGAGACCCTCGTCGATCTGCAACTGGGCAGCATGCCAATCGATAACACCGGCGTTGCCGATGAATGGGCCAGAACGAGATTGATGCTGCCGGCAAGGCGCAAGGTCTTTGAACCGAAAGCGCCCGGAAATGCCGACCGGATGGGGCAACCGGGAACGCTTTTCGCACAGCAAACATACATTGATACCGTCGGAGGTCAACAGGGATTCGCCGCCATTGCCGCAATACTCGAACAAAACCGGGCTCGCCAACCGCTGAAAAAAATTGCCGCCTTTCTCGATCTGCATACCCGGGCGAACGGGGCGGTCCCTGGCGATATCCATTCCGGCATTGCCAGCAATTACCGCATGGTCGTCGGTTCAAGAACGTTTGCTCACATCGATGCCCTGATGTCGAGCGCAAGCGCGCCGGTGGACGACTCCACAGCAGAGCACTAGAAACGTGCCAGCCGAGAGTCTGGCGCTCAGGCGCGCGGCGCCAGCGCGGCGCCGATCATCACCAGCACCGGCCCGGATTTTTCTGCCAGGCCATTTTCCAGTTCACTGAGCACCAGATGCTGCACCTGTTGATTTTCCAGGCTGCAGTTTTCCACCACTGCCACCGGTGTATTGCCTGCATGGCCGTTGGCCAGCAGCCAGCGCGCGGTGCGGATTGCTTCCCGCCCACCCATGTACTGCACCAGGGTGTCGCACGTGGGCAAAGTCACTTCGCCATGTTCATCGGGCGCGGTGGCCGAGGTAAACAGTGTCACGCTGCGCGCCACGCCGCGTTTTGTCAGCGGCAGCTTGGCCGATGACGCAGCGGCCAATGCCGCGGTAATGCCGGGCACGATCTCGAACTCGATGCCGGCTTCATCGAGCGCGCGCATTTCTTCATCCGCACGTCCAAACAGCATCGGGTCGCCGCCTTTGAGGCGCACCACGATCCGATGCTGGCGTGCACATTGCACCAGCTGTTCGTTGATCAAGGTTTGCGCAGTCGAGCGCTGGCCGGAACGTTTGCCGACTGAAATCTTCAACGCCTGCGAACACAGCTCCAGCATGGCCGGCGTGACCAGCGCGTCATACAGCACGGCATCGGCCAGCGCCAGCAGACGCGCACCACGGACCGTGATGAGATCTGCAGCGCCGGGACCGGCGCCGACCAGATAAACCTTCCCAAGGATGATGCCGGTCATGTGATATGCCTGAGTTGAAGGAGAAGAAACTTGTGAATGGCTGCATCGGCGCATACAAGCGCCGCATTCAGCATTCCAAAATTCGGAACGCCGGTCCGGCAACGGATGCACTCTGATCCGAGGCAGACATTACATGCGGCCTTGTAAATCCTGTAGCCGTAACCGAGTGCGAGCAAGGCTTGGCGAGCGCGAAGCTGCACGCTCGGGATTCCAATGCGTCAATATCCATGCCTTGAGATGAGCGTTGTAACCCAAGCCCTGCCTTGCCACCGCATTTGCTTCCTTGACCAGGTTGTCCCGTACTTTTCTGGAAGCAGACTTGGCCAAACGAAGCAAATGACTCGTTGGATCAGGAAGTGTGTCGGGCTCGGGGGGCAGTTTGATTTTACGACCAAAAAGATTTTCGGCCGCATCATGATCGGCCAGTACCCACGATTCCACTTCCCGTACCGCTATCCTGATCAGCAGATTTTTCGGAATGGGACCGGATCCAATTAATTGCTCTCGCATCGTAACCGGGCACGCAACGTTATCCAGATCGGTGATCAATAACACAGGCCTGATTCGTGCCAGTTCCTTCCAGCTTTTGATATTTAATTTCAAATATCCAGAACCATTTTTCCTCAAAGATTGAATCTGATCTGGAAGCAAATCGATTTCAGCCAATAATCTTGTTCCTATTGCTTCACTTAATTCATCTTCCGTTGCCAAGGTAATCGATGCCATTACCATAGCCCCAATTGCCCGACCAGAGCAGGTCTGGTTTTCGGAAGCACCACTTCCGCAACTGAAAGCCCTGCGTTGATGGCGTCTTCCTCATCCTGCGCAAGTGATCTGGCGACGCTACCTTGCGACCCGGCTTCCAGCACAATGACACTGCGCCCATCGATTCCTGGATTGCTCAGGAGCGCTTCACTATGTGTGCTGAGAATAATCTGTCGTTTGATTTTCTTGTCGCGTTGCATACGGTGCAAGATAAGTGGTATTTCCTTGACGATTGCATCGTTGAGCGAAATTTCGGGTTCCTCCAGCAAGAGCAAAGAAGAACCGTCCAGTAGCGCCCATAGCAAACCCAGCAGACGCAACGTGCCATCGGAAAAATGTTCTTCCGATTGCCAACCAGCGTTGGGCCGATGGTGTGCGTAGAGTGCCTCCAGATGTGGATGCCCCAACGCATCCTTGATGAAACGGAGGTCTTCGAATTGCGGCACTGCGAGCTTGAGCGCTTTGCTGATTTTTGATAGCCGGGCTGTGCGGGTTTTTTCTGTCGTCTTTGCGATCCGTTCCATGAACCCCTGGCCAAATGGATCATCTTCCAGTCGATGACCGCCGATTTTTTCCGCGTACTTCAATAGCTGTGGCACCAGATGCAAGTAAGTGATCGATCCGAGAAACTCGGAAACTTCCCTGAATTTCGCATTCGATGCAATCTGTTCCAATTTGGTCTGGGTTAACAGTACCTGGTCGGCGCGATCGTTTTTATCCGGCCTGGAGAAAATCAGCTCTGTACCCTTCCAGACTTGTTCATCAGAAATCAAGATCCGCTGCGCGCCTTTGCCCTCCGGTTTGAATCCGAGAACATAACGCCATTCCATTTGTGCATCACCGGACGCCGCCAGCTCGATTTCAATCTTGACTTCGGGGTCACGTCGGGCGTTCAGACATCGCACTTTGGTGATGCCGCCTCCCTCGGAAACTGCGGTCTGCAAACCGCCGCCTTTTGGTTTGCTGACATCACGTAAAAAGCGGATTGCGTCGAAAACATTGGATTTGCCGGACGCATTCGGCCCCAGCAAATACGTTACTTCACGCAGCGGGATGTCGATTGACCGAAAATTTCGCCAATTCTTCAATTTAATCCTGGTAATTACCATGGGTTTCCTGAACTTTCAAAATGAAGTCGAAGGCGAGCTGTCTGAATGACGGCAGTACAACGGTAATTGTAGATTATTTGAAGTTGGCCGAAGCGTCTGGAGCCAACGATTGCAAATGGTATTGACGGACGCTTGGCATTGGAAAATGATTTCGAATCTTTGGCGGGCTCACTTTAGCGGGCCCACTTCGGTGGGCTTGATTCATGCTGGAATTTCAGATCAGCGGATTTTTATCATTGAGGCAAGTGTTATACACTGACTGGAATCGAACGGCGTTCGTCAACGAGTCCGCCATGAGGCCAGTCATTTCGCAGGAGTGCGCCGCACCCGTTCATTTACCCATGATCGTTTCCTGAGCCGGATCCGACCATGGGTGTCAGCACAGCTACAGCCGAATCATCCCGGCCGCCACCGTCTGGTGCGTGACTTCATCGATGAGAATGAAGCTGCCCGTCGAGCGCATGGTGTCGTAGGCATCCGCTGCCAATGGCTGCTGGACATTGAGCGTGATACGCGCAATGCCGTTCAGGGTCAGCGTCTCGGAAGGACGCTGTTCCTGCGTGTTGATATCGAGCAGCGAGCTGATGCCGGTCACGCGCGCGGCGACCTGGCGCGTGGTGTGCTTGAGCCAGTACTTGCGGCGCAGGTCGAGCGGCTCTTCGGACAGCCAGCAGACATCGGCCGTTACCGTCTTCAGGACGGTTGCGGGGCGATCGGCGCCGGCCAGCATGTCGCCGCGCGAAATGTCGAGGTATTCATCGAGCAGCAGCGTGACCGACTGGCCAACCACCGCCCGTTCCAGCGAACCGTCATAGGTCAGGATGTCCTTGACGGTGGCGCTCTGGCCGCCCGGTTGCACCACCAGCTTGTCACCCTTGCTGACCTGGCCGCCCTCGATGCGGCCCATGTAGCCGCGGAAGTCCTTGGCCTCATGGCCGGCGTGGCGCGCCACCAGTTGGACTGGAAAGCGGAACGGCTCGTCATGGCAATCGTCATACACCGACAGCGACTCGAGCAAATCGATCAGCGTTGGTCCCTGGTACCATGGCAGGCGCGTGCCGGCCTCGACGACGTTGTCACCCGAGAGTGCCGACAGCGGAATCGGGTGGATATCCTTCAAGCCCAGGGAGCCGGCGAAGTCGCGGTAGGCAGCAACGATGCGTTCATACACGGCCTGGTCGAACCCGACAAGGTCCATCTTGTTGACGGCAACGATCACATGCTCGATCTGCAGCAAATGGGCAATGGTCGAATGGCGCTTGGTCTGGATCAGCAGGTCGACACGGCCATCGTCATGCAGCTTGACCTTGGAGACATCGATCAGAATGATGACGGCGTCGGCAGTCGAGGCGCCGGTCACCATGTTGCGGGTGTACTGCTCATGGCCGGGCGTGTCGGCAATGATGAACTTGCGCTTTGGCGTGGCAAAGTAGCGGTAGGCCACATCGATGGTAATGCCTTGCTCGCGTTCGGCTTCCAGGCCGTCGGTCAGCAGCGACAGGTCGATGCTGTCGCCAACCGTGCGCTTGTGCTTGGCGCGCGACATGGCGTCGAGCTGGTCGGCGAAAATGCCCTTGCTGTCGAACAGCAAGCGGCCGATCAGCGTGCTCTTGCCATCGTCAACCGAACCGGCCGTGATGAAGCGCAGCATGCCGCGTTCGGCGCCCAGGCCGCTGGGGGATTCATGGGTGGTTTGGGCCACGGCGTTCATCAGAAATATCCTTCTTTCTTGCGTTTTTCCATCGATGCTTCGGAAGTCTGGTCATCCATGCGCGTGGCGCCACGTTCGGTGATTTGCGTCACTGCCGTCTCGGCGATGATGGCTTCCACAGTCGCGGCATCCGACGCCACCGGGCAGGTGCAGGAAATGTCGCCAACGGTGCGAAAACGCACCAGGCGGGTCTCGACTGTTTCACCGGCCAACGGGGGCGTAAGCGGCGTCAATGGCACCAGCAAGCCATTGCGCTCGATGACTTCGCGCTCGTGGGCGAAATAGATCGGCGGCAGTTCCAGCTTTTCGCGCGCAATATAGAGCCAGACGTCGAGTTCGGTCCAGTTCGAAATCGGGAACACGCGCATGTTTTCACCGGCGTGCACGCGGGTGTTGTACAGGTCCCAGAGTTCGGGACGCTGGGCTTTCGGATTCCACTGGCCGAATTCATCGCGAAATGAAAAGATGCGTTCCTTGGCGCGGGCTTTTTCTTCATCGCGGCGCGCGCCACCGATGCAGGCATCGAACTTGTGTTCGGCAATCGTCTCCAGCAGCGTGACGGCTTGCGCCGCGTTGCGCGAATCGGTCAAGGGATTGCGCAGGCGCACGGTGCCGCGCTGTATTGAGTCTTCCACGGAGCCGACGATCAGGCGCTCGCCCAGTTCGGCCACACGCTTGTCGCGGAAGGTGATGACTTCGCTGAAGTTGTGGCCGGTGTCGATGTGCACCAGCGGAAAGGGAAAGGCGCCGGGACGAAAGGCTTTTTCCGCCAGGCGCAGCATGACGACCGAGTCCTTGCCGCCGGAAAACAGCAGGGCAGGGTTGCTGCATTCGGCCGCCACTTCACGCATGATGTGAATGGCTTCCGATTCCAGCCAGTCCAGATGGCTGTTGCTGGCTGAAGCCAGAAAGGGTTGTTCTGCAACTGTATTCATGTTTGTCTTTCGACCGTTTTCAGGATCTTGCTGTATCGGTTGAGGCCGGCAGGCCGCTGCCGCTTTGCCCGGTGCGCGTTTCAGCGGGCGCGTTGGCTTCGGCGGTCTCGTTCGTCACGTTCATTGCAATCGTCGCACGCGATGAATGACCTGCATTTTTCTCACTCGAGGCAGCAGCAACATCGGTGGAGTTCACGCTGGCCTGTGCGCCAACCGGGGCGCCGCGCAATCCAGGCATGGCGTCGACCACGGGATCAGGCGCAGCCTTGGCCAAACGCACCAGCTTGCCATCGACCACATGCAAGCCGCATTCCTTCGAGTCCGCATTTTCCCACCACCAGCGTCCGGCACGGACATCCTCGCCCGGCTGGATCGCGCGGGTGCATGGCTCGCAGCCTATCGATGGATACCCGCGGTCGTGCAGCGGGTTGTAGGGCACATTATTGCTGCGGATATAGTGCCAGACATCCTCTTCGGACCAGTCAGCCAGCGGATTGAACTTGGTCATGCCATGGGCGCTGTCCTGCTCCTGCACGTCCAGCCCCAGCCGGGTGGTCGATTGCGCGCGGCGCTGGCCGGTGACCCAGGCCACATTGCCTTTCAACGCACGGTTGAGCGGATCGACCTTGCGGATGCGGCAGCATTGCTTGCGCAGTTCCACACTGTCGTAGAACGCATTCAAGCCATGCTCACGCACATACTGGTCCACGGCAGCAGGGTCCGGGCGGAACATCTCGATGCCATAACCGTAGCGCTCGTGGATCTGCTGCATCACGCCCAGCGTTTCCTTGTGCAGGCGCCCGGTCTCCAACGTGAAGATGCGAATCGGCAGGCTGGAACGCAGGATCAGGTCGGTCAGCACCATGTCTTCGGCCGCCAGGCTGGAGGCAAACACGGCCGGCGAAAAGTCGGCCGCAATGCGTCCCAACGTCGCCTTGGTCTGTTCGACCAGGGTTTCGTATGGCGCGCCCAGTGCGGCGGCGACGTTCAGGCTGCTGTCGGCATTGACCAGGTTGCCATAGCCGTTATCGGTATTGGCGCTGAATTCACTGGCCCCCATCAAGCCTCCACTTTCGGCTGTGGATTGGCGCTGCGCTGGACACGGCGAAACAGCGGCGTCTTCTGGTCCCATGAAGTCTGGTAGCTCTCCGAGAAATCGGTCAAACCCTTGAGCGCTTCATGAATATCGCGGTCGGGCCGGGTGGCAAAGGCATTGAAGCCCACGCGCTGCATGTAGAACAGCTGGTCGCGCAAGACGTCGCCGATGGCGCGCAATTCCCCTTGATAACCGAGCCGGCTGCGCAGGTTGTAGGCAATCGAATAGCCTCGGCCATCGCTGAACTTCGGAAAGTCGACGGCGACGACGGCAAACGCCGGCAGGATGTCCTTGATTTCCTCGGCGCGCTGGTCGCTGGCCAGCCACAGGCCGATTTCAGCGCGGGTCTTCAGTGTTTCGTTTTGTGCCAGCCAGACGGCCAGCGGCACGATGGCGCGGCCCTCGGGCACGATGACGGTTTCAGGCGTCTGGCCTTCGGCCAGGCGCACGACTTGCCAGTCGTCCTGGACCACGGCGCGGTCCTTGATCAATTCAGGCATAAGCATCCTCTCCTGCGTTGCGCACTGCCTTGATCGGCGTGGCATACACATGTTCCTTGAATGGCGCCACGCCAACGCGGCGCGCGGTATCGATGAAGCGTTCATCTTCGGTGCGAGTGCGCACGTAGACTTCCAGCAGGCGTTCGATGACGGTTGGCATCTGGTGGGCGGAGAACGATGGGCCGATGATCTTGCCGATCGAACTGTTGTTGCCCTGCGCACCGCCTATCGATACCTGGTACCACTCGGCGCCATCCTTGTCGACGCCCAGCACGCCGATGTTGCCGACATGATGGTGGCCGCAGGCATTGATGCAGCCCGAGATGTTGAGTTCGATTTCACCGATGTCGTGCTGGAAGTCGAGGTTGTCGAATTTCTCGGCAATCGCTTCGGCAATCGGAATCGACTTGGCATTGGCCAGCGAACAGAAGTCGCCGCCGGGGCAGCAGATGATGTCGGTCAGCAGGCCGATGTTCGGCGTCGCCAGGCCATTGGCCTTGGCTTGCTGCCAGAGTTCGAACAAGGCGCTTTTCCTGACGTCGGCCAGCACCAGATTCTGTTCGTGGGTGACGCGGATTTCACCAAAGCTGTAGCGCTCGGCCAGATCAGCCACCAGGTCCAAGTGCGCCGCCGTGGCGTCGCCCGGCGGCGTGCCGGTCTTCTTCAGCGACAACAGGACGATGGCGTGGCTGGCATCCTTGTGCGGCTTGACGTTGCGCTTCATCCAGCTGTCGAAGGCCTTGTTGCCTTCGCGTTGGGCGGCAACAGCAGCGTTGGCGTCGGGCTCGCTCTTGTACACAGGCGGCACGAAGTAGGCGGCCACGCGGTCGAACTCTTCCTGCGTCAGGGTGCTGGGGCTGTCCTTCAGGTCGGCCCATTCGGCTTCGACCTGGCGCGCGAATTCTTCCGCGCCGATGGCCTTGACCAGAATCTTGATGCGCGCCTTGTAGATGTTGTCGCGCCGGCCGTACTGGTTGTAGACACGCATGATGGCTTCGGTGTACGTCAGCATGTGCTGCCATGGCAGGAAGTCGCGGATCACGCTGCCCAGGATCGGCGTGCGGCCCATGCCGCCGCCGACCATGACGCGAAAGCCGATCTCGCCGGCGTCGTTGTAGACCACCGTCAGGCCGATGTCATGCACGGCAGTGGCGGCACGGTCTTCGACGGCGCCGTTGAAGGCGATCTTGAACTTGCGCGGCAGCCAGGCAAACTCCGGATGGAAGGTGCTCCACTCGCGCATGATTTCCGCATACGGGCGCGGATCGATGATTTCATCGGCGGCCACGCCACAGTATTCGTCGGAAGTGATGTTGCGGATGCAGTTGCCCGAGGTCTGGATGGCATGCATCTCGACCGAGGCCAGGTGTTCCAGGATGTCCGGGGTCTGCTCCAGCTCGATCCAGTTGAACTGGATGTTCTGGCGCGTGGTGAAGTGGCCGTAGCCGCGGTCGTAGGTACGGGCAATGTGGGCGAACATGCGCATCTGCGCCGACGACAGCAGGCCATACGGCACCGCAATGCGCAGCATGTAGGCATGGCGCTGCAGGTAGAGGCCGTTCTGCAGGCGCAGCGGGCGGAATTCTTCCTCCAGCAATTCGTCGCTCAGACGGCGGCGCACCTGGTCGCGGTATTGTGCAATCCGTTCCTTGACGATTTGAACGTCATATTGGTCATAACGATACATCGTTGATTCCTTGTTTTCCTGGGGGACTGCCCGTATTGTATTGCCATTTTTTATATGGGGTGCGACCGGGCCGGCCTGATATTTCGGCAAGCATGGATCGTACGCGACCAAAGCCTTTATTCCAAACTACAATGTATTCATTTGCTTATATGCTTATTTGATATATAGGCATTTGAATAGCGCATATAAGCCATTGCCTGCATGGCAGGGCATTTCCACCACAGCGTGGTTTACCAGACCAGGAATTTCATGAATCTTCACCAGTTGCGCTTTGTTCGCGAGGCGGTGCGCCAGAACTTCAATCTGACCGATGCCGCCAAGGCGCTGTTTACCTCGCAGCCGGGGGTCTCGAAAGCCATCATCGAACTCGAGGAAGAGCTGGGCGTGGATATCTTCACGCGCCACGGCAAGCGCATCCGCGGCCTGACCGAGCCGGGGCGGGCGGTGCTGCGCTCGGTGGAAATGATCATGCAGGAAATCGAAAGCCTGAAACAGATCGGCCGCGAATTCGCCGCCCAGGACAGTGGCAGCTTCACCATTGCCACCACCCACACCCAGGCGCGCTATGCCTTGCCGCGCGTGGTGCAGGCATTTGCGCAAAAATATCCCAAGGTGCGGCTGTCGCTGCTGCAGGGCACGCCCAGGCAGGTGGCCGAAATGGTCCTCAAGG
>JBPBPY010000468.1:0-15732 GCA_050954505.1 Janthinobacterium lividum | reverse complement strand
CTGCCGGCTTTGCTGACAATGGAAAAGCTGCTGTTTCGCCTGATTGGCCTGGGGTTTTTCCTGCTCACGCTGACCGTCGTCTCGGGCGTGGTGTTTTCCGAAGAGTTGTTTGGCCAGCCGTTCAGGTTTTCCCACAAGACGGTATTCACCATGCTGTCGTGGCTGCTGTTTGGCTTGCTGCTGGCAGGGCGGCGCTGGCGTGGCTGGCGCGGCAAGACGGCGCTGCGGTTTACTTTGTCGGGGTTTGCCACCTTGTTCCTGGCGTATGTCGGCAGCCGCTTTGTGCTCGAAGTCATCCTGCACCGGGGCCTGGCATGAAATACCTGCTCTGGTTTGTCATTGGCGCACTGGTGTTCTACTGGGTCACGCGCAACAACCGCCTGGCAAACCGCGCCAGGATCCGTGCCGCCGAACAGGCCGAGGCACGCGCCGGCAATCATGCCGGCGCCGCAGCCGGAAGCCGGCACGTCCATGGCAGCCCGGGCAGCGCTGCGGAGGTTGAAGACATGCTGCAGTGCGCCCAGTGCGGCATGCATGTGCCGGCCTCCGAAGCGGTCATTGCTGCAGCCGGTCAGGCGTATTGCAGTACGGCGCATCGCCAGCTGCATGCGCCGCGCTGAAGCCTCGCTGGCGTCCACGAGCCTGGCTCATGCGCCGCGCTGAGACCTCGTCAACGACGCCGGCATCGCTGCCAGCGCCAGCCCGGCGCGACAGTGCGGCCACGACTGGCGCTGCGGGCAGACGGCTGCCGTACACACGCGACACCTATTGGCGCACGCTGCAAACCTTCAATGCCACCCGGGTTGCCATTGCGCTGGTGCTGCTGGCTTACCTGAGCATCAACAGCAGGAAAGGTTTCTGGGTCATCGCAACCCTGATGTATGTGGAAACTTGCGCCATCTACCTGGCGCTGTCGATTGCCTTCATGATCGTGACGGCATTCTACCGGCGCCATTTCCTGTTCCAGATGTCGGCACATCTGGTGGCCGATGTCAGCATCATCACTGTTCTATATGTTGCCGCCGGCGGCAGCAAGAGCGGCCTGGCCATCCTCTACCTGTTCCCGCTGGCGGGCAGCGCCATATTGGCGCCGATCGTGCTGGCGCTGTTCTTTGTCTCGCTGGTGACATTGATCATGCTGTTCGAAAGCGGCTGGCGGCTGCTGGAGTCGGCCAGCGAATCGACGATTTCCGTCGCGGGCCTGTATGGCGCGGCGTTTTTCGCTGCCGTGTATGTGATCAACCGGCTGGCTGCACGCTTGATCAGGCAGGAACGGCTGGCAGAAGCACATGGCCAGGATTTGCGCATCCAGCAAGCCATCAACCGCCTGGTGATTGCCGACATGGGCGACGGCGTGCTGGTGGTCGGCGCCGACAGCGCCATCCTGACGGCCAACCCGGCCGCCGAACGATTGTTTGGCCTGGCCGGTCTGGCCAGCGGAGAAGGGCAGGCGCGCTTCAAGCTTACCGACATTCCACTGCTGGTTCCGATTGCCGAAGCGTTCTTCATCTGGGCCGATGGCCAGTCGCGCAGCCGTCAGGAAGTCAACAATGCCAGCTGGCCAGGCGGCGCGGTCGCCAGTGCTGCGATTGCGGAAACGGAAACTGCCGACGGCGTGGACCGGCTATTTGCCGCCGGCAGCGGCAGTCAGCGTGATGCCGGCGCTGCCGGCGCCGAGACCGCGGCCACCAATGCCGGTGGCAACGGCAATGACCATGCCGACAACCGCAGCAATGCAAACGCCGCCAGCCACGATGCCACTCTTCACGCTGACGGATTCGACAGCTTGCAGCCGCCGGTGTTCGTGACCCTCAAACCAGGCGAGGAGAGTGCCGCACCCGGTGTGCCGGCGGGCTGGGCCGGGCGGCGCGACCTGGTGCTGCACCTGAAGCTGCGCTTTGCCAGCATCGTCAGCGCTGAAATGATGGCAGCACGCACGGTGATTTTCCTGCGCGATGTCGGGGAAATCGAAAACCAGGCCCAGCAGCTCAAGCTGGCATCGATGGGCCGGCTGACCGCCAGCATCGCCCACGAAGTGCGCAATCCGCTCTCGGCAATTTCCTACGCTGCAGGGTTGCTCGGCGAAGAAGAGGGCAGCGCCACCCATGCCCGGCTGGTCAACATCGTGCATGAAAACGTCGCCCGCCTGAACCGCATGATCGAAGACATCCTGAAGCTCTCGCGTAAGGCGCAGTCGCAGGGCGAACCGGTGGCACTGGCCACCGTGTGCGCTGAAATCGTGGCGGAATTCCAGAACACCCATGCAGTGCAGCCCGGGGCAATCCGCATGGGACGACTCGATGGCGAACAGGTGGCCTTCGATCCGCTGCACCTGCGCGAAGTCATCGTCAACCTGCTTTCGAATGCGGTGCGCTATGCCAGTGGCAGCGACGGCAGCATCTTGCTGTTTGGCGTCAAGGATCTGCCTGGTCGGCTGGAATTGCACGTCAAGGACGATGGCGCGCCGATTACGCCACAGGTACGGGCCCATTTGTTCGAACCGTTCTATACCACTTCCAGCAAAGGCACCGGACTGGGCCTGTACCTGGCGCGCGAACTCTGTTTGAATAATAATGCCATGCTCGATTACGAGTACCGCATCGATGATTTCAGCAGCGCCATGGATGAGCCGAGCGGCCGCTTCGTGATCAGTTTTGCAGTGCATGTGTGAACTGTGGGAAACCATGATCAGTGCTTGCAGGGGGGCAAGCGTGCATGCGTGCGTTGCTGTGGCCGCTGCCTGCCACGCTGCCTGCCACTTTAGTGGCTGGCTTCTGCCCGTTTGTTTGCCGGATTGATTTCCAGCCCATGGCTTATCATTTTGCATTCACCTATATAAGTACATTATGAGCGCTCCTCGCATATTGGTTGTCGACGATGAAGCGGATTTGCGCGAGCTGCTGGAAATCACCTTCATCAAGATGGGCCTGGACATCGATTCGGCCGACTGCCTGGCGGCCGCACGCGCGGCGCTGGCGCGCACCGACTATGCGCTGGTGCTGACCGACATGCGCTTGCCCGATGGCCTGGGCATCGAGCTGGTGCGCGAAGTCACCGCCAACCACCGCAATACGCCGATTGCCGTCATCACCGCCTTCGGCAGCGCCGACAATGCGGTCGCTGCCTTGAAGGCCGGTGCCTTTGATTACCTCTCCAAACCGGTCGGCCTGGCGCAATTGCGCATGATGGTGCATTCGGCCCTCAAGCTGGCTGCGCCGGGCGCCCCGGCCAGCAACCCGGCCGCCGGCCCGGCGACCGGGTTGCGCCTGCTGGGTGAGTCGGCCGGCATGCAGGATGTGCGCGCCCAGATTGTCCGGCTGGCGCGCAGCATGGCGCCGGTGGCCATCACCGGTGAATCGGGTACCGGCAAGGAACTCGCGGCGCGTGATATCCATGCCATGAGCGGGCGGGCAGACAAGCCGTTCGTGGCGGTCAACTGCGGTGCCATTCCCGAAGCGCTGATGGAAGCCGAATTCTTTGGCTACCGCAAGGGCGCTTTCACGGGTGCAGCCGAAGACCGGGTCGGATTTTTCCAGGCGGCCGATGGCGGCACGCTGATGCTCGATGAAGTCGCCGACCTGCCGCTGGCCATGCAGGTCAAGCTGCTGCGCGCCATTCAGGAGCGGCGCGTGCGCAAGGTCGGCGCCACGGTCGAGGAACCGGTCGACGTGCGCCTGGTCAGCGCCACCCACCAGGACCTGGCGGCCTGCGTCGACAAGGGCAGCTTTCGCCAGGATCTGTATTACCGCTTGAATGTGATCGAATTGCGCCTGCCTCCCTTGCGCGAGCGGCGCGCCGACATTGGCCTGCTTGCCGATGCCATTTTGCGCCGGCTGTCGGCGCCGCCTGGCAGCAATGCGCCCAATGGCGCCGTCAATGCACCGGCTGCAGCAGTGCTGTCGCCGGCAGCGCTGGAGATGCTCTCGGCGCATTCCTTTCCGGGCAATGTACGCGAACTGGAAAACATCCTCGAGCGCGCACTGGCGTTTGCCAACAATGGCGTCATTGAAGTGGCCGACCTGGCCTTGCGGCCTGTGGCCCTGGGTTCGGTTGCCGCTGCAGCGGCGGCCGCCGCGGCATTGGCGGCAGCGCAGCCGCAACCGCTGGCCGATGGCGTGTTTGCCAGCGCACAGGGTGCTGGCGACACCAGCGCCGCGCCCGGTCATTTCGGTGCAGCGTCCTTCACTGCAGACAGCCAGGCGTTCATCACAGCGCATGCCCCTGCCCAGGCCCGGACTTACAACCATTCGCAAGCACCGGTCGCAGCCGGTCTTCCGGGTCAAATGCCGACCCAGGCCCAGGCGCCACTGGCGATGCTGCCCGGGTCCGCCGCTGGCGCGGCAGTGCCGGCGCCTGCTGCCCTGCCGCGATCGCTGCCGGACCATCTCGACAGTGTCGAGCGCGACATCATTCGGCGCGCGCTGGCCAAGACCCAGTTCAACCGTACCCAGGCCGCCGAGCTGCTCGGCATCAGCTTCAGGCAGCTGCGTTATCGCATGCAACGACTGGCCATCAATGAACCCGAGTGAAGACGCCGGCGCGCCGATGCACATCGGCCTTGATGGCTGGTGCATTGGCGTGAAGCATTTGCCATCGCCAAATTGCGACCAGCGGCCTGCCGATATGGCCATCAATCTGCTGGTGATCCACAACATCAGCCTGCCGCCGGGACAATTCGGCGGCGGTGAAATCGCTGCCCTGTTTTCCAACCAGCTCGATTGCAGCGCCCATCCCTATTTCGAACAGCTGCGGCCACTGCGCGTCTCGGCCCATTTCCTCATCGACCGGCAGGGCATGGTGACGCAATTTGTCGCAGCCGGCGCGCGCGCCTGGCATGCAGGCCTGTCGGCATTTCACGAACGGGCGCGCTGCAACGATTTTTCCATCGGCATCGAACTCGAGGGCACGGACTTCGAGGCGTTCACCGAGCTGCAGTATCGAACATTGGCACAACTGACACGGGCATTGAAAAACGCGTATCCTTTGACGGACGTGAGCGGTCATGAAGATATCGCGCCCGGCCGCAAGACCGACCCCGGTCCATTCTTTGACTGGAAGCACTATCAGCGGCTTTATGAAGGCTACGAAGTCCACACGGAAACAGCGCCGCCGACGCGTGCCGAGTCGCCATCGTTCGCATTGCTGCCATTGCCGCAAGTCATCTGTGGCGACGGCGCGCCGCCTGCGTCCAGGGGCTTGCGATTTCGCAGATGACCGGCGCGCCTGGCTAACGCTCACGCCTTATTTTTGCAAGCTTTTTATTCACATTTTTGTACCCCCTTGCCACTTGCTTATGGCGCATTGAGCCACTAGAATTAGTCATCAAGACGGCTAATGCACTACATATAGTGTTTAGTCACCGAGTAAAGCAGGCTCTTTAGTACTCCCCCACGGACCACGCGACAAGCGCGTTTCGCCGTGTCCATGTAACGCTTGCCGGCTCATTGAACCGGTCCGTGAATCGACCAGACGAGTTTGCCCATGCGCTGGCCAACGAGCTGGCGCGATGAGGCTGCGGCATTCGCCCGGCGCAGACCAGGCGTTCCATCATCAACCACAAGGCGGCAAGGTTTGCTGCCAATTGTCCCGGAGGCATCGTGTTATCCAATCAAGAAAACGCCGTCAAATCATCGAACGAGTTCATTCCCGCACCTGCCTCGGACACGACAGCAGACCAGGCCGCCGCGCCATCGGGCAGCCAGTACCGCATCATCCGCCGCAACGGCTCGGTGGTTGGATTCGAACCATCGAAAATCGCCATTGCCGTGACCAAGGCATTCCTGGCAGTCAATGGCGGCCAGGGCGCAGCTTCGGCCCGTGTACGTGAAATGGTCGAACAGCTGACCTCGAATGTGGTCAATGCACTGGTGCGCCGCCAGCCCGATGGCGGCACCTTTCATATCGAAGACATCCAGGACCAGGTCGAGCTTTCGCTCATGCGTACCGGCGAACATGATGTGGCGCGCGCGTATGTGCTTTACCGTGCCAAGCGCATGGAAGAGCGCGCCCAGCAAAAGGCCAATCGTCCGGCCGTGGCTGCCGCGACCCTGCATGTGATCGAAGACGGCAAGCGCCGTCCGCTGAACTACGACCAGGTGCATGACCTGATTGCGGCTGCCTGCATCGGCCTGGAAAAACATGTCGATGCCGACGCCATTTTTGCCGAAACCGTCAAGAACCTGTACGACGGCGTGCCGGTGGAAGAGCTGCACAAGTCCGCCATCCTGGCGGCGCGCGCCCTGATGGAAAAGGATCCGGCCTACAGCACCGTGACTGCACGTCTGCTGATGCATACCATCCGCAAGGAAGTCTTTGGCCATGAAGTGGCACAGAAGGATGCGCAGTCGAACTACCTGACCTACTTTCCGCAATTCATCGCCAAGGGCATCGAAGCCGAGCTGCTCGATCCCAAGCTGGCTGAATTCGACCTCAAGGTGCTAGGCGACGCACTGGTGCCGAACCGCGACCTGCAGTTCGGCTACCTCGGCCTGCAAACCCTGTACGACCGCTACTTCCTGCACATCCGCGATGTGCGCATCGAAATGCCGCAGGCGTTCTACATGCGCGTGGCCATGGGCCTGGCATTGAATGAAGCCAAGCGCGAAGAACGCGCCATCGAGTTCTACAACCTGCTGTCGTCGTTCGACTTCATGAGCTCGACGCCGACGCTGTTCAACTCCGGCACCGTGCGTTCGCAACTCTCGTCCTGCTACCTGACCACGGTCTCGGATGACCTCGAAGGCATCTATGACGCCATCAAGGACAATGCCCTGCTGGCCAAATATGCCGGCGGCCTGGGCAACGACTGGACGCCGGTGCGTTCGCTGGGCGCGCATATCAAGGGCACGAACGGCAAGTCGCAAGGCGTGGTGCCATTCCTGAAGGTGGTCAACGATACCGCCGTGGCAGTCAACCAGGGCGGCAAGCGCAAGGGCGCGGTGTGCGCCTACCTGGAAACCTGGCACATGGATATCGAGGAATTCCTCGACCTGCGCAAGAACACCGGCGACGACCGCCGCCGCACCCATGACATGAATACCGCCAACTGGATTCCCGACCTGTTCATGAAACGCGTGATGGAGAAGGGCGACTGGACGCTGTTCTCGCCAAGCGACACGCCGGACCTGCACGACAAGGTCGGCCGCGCCTTCGAAACGGCCTATGTTGCCTATGAAGCCAAGGCTGCGCGCGGTGAACTGCGGGTCTCGAAAAAGATTCCGGCACTGGACCTGTGGCGCAAGATGCTGTCGATGCTGTTTGAAACCGGCCATCCATGGATCACCTTCAAGGACCCATGCAACATCCGCTCGCCGCAGCAGCACACCGGCATGGTCCACAGCTCGAACCTGTGCACCGAGATCACGCTCAATACCAATGCAGAAGAAATCGCGGTCTGCAACCTGGGTTCGGTCAACCTGCCGGCGCACATGAAGGATGGCAAGCTCGATCACGCCAAGCTGCAGAAGACCATCCACACCGCAATGCGCATGCTCGACAACGTCATCGACATCAATTACTACGCCGTCAAGAAGGCGCGTGACTCGAACATGCGCCACCGCCCGGTCGGCCTGGGCATCATGGGTTTCCAGGACTGCCTGCACATGATGCGCACGCCTTATGCCTCGATGGCAGCGGTGGAGTTTGCCGACCGTTCGATGGAAGCAGTATGCTATTTCGCCTACCATGCCTCGACCGAACTGGCTGAAGAACGCGGCGCCTACAGTTCGTACAAGGGTTCGCTGTGGGACCGTGGCATTCTGCCGCAGGACTCGCTCAAGCTGCTGGCTGAAGAACGCGGCGGCTATCTGGAAGTCGACAGCTCGGTGAGCTTGGACTGGACTTCGCTGCGTGAGCGCATCAAGCAGTTCGGCATGCGCAATTCGAATTGCGTGGCGATCGCACCGACGGCAACGATTTCCAACATCATCGGCGTGTCGGCGTGCATCGAGCCGACTTACCAGAACCTGTATGTGAAATCGAACCTGTCGGGTGAATTTACTGAAATCAATGAATACCTGGTGCGCGACCTGAAGGCCCGTGGCCTGTGGGATGAGGTGATGATCTCCGACTTGAAGTATTTCGACGGCAGCCTGGCCAAGATCGACCGCATTCCGCAAGACTTGCGCGACATTTATGCCACCGCCTTTGAAGTCGAGCCCTCATGGCTGGTGGAAGCCGCATCGCGGCGCCAGAAGTGGATCGACCAGGCACAGTCCCTGAACATCTACATGGCCGGTGCCTCGGGCAAGAAGCTTGATGAAACCTACAAGCTGGCCTGGCTGCGCGGCTTGAAGACGACCTACTATCTGCGCACCATTGGCGCCACCCACATGGAAAAGTCGACCACCAAGACCGGCGCCTTGAATGCCGTCTCGCATGACGGCTCGCTCAGTGGCGGTGCAGTCTCGGCGCCAGCCTCGGTTCCGGTACCGGTGGCAGCTGCGCCGGCCGTGACAATGTCTGCGGTTGCTGCTGCGGCAGCTTCGGCGGCCGACGCCGAACTGGTACTCGATGGTCCTGCATGCACCATGCGTCCCGGCGACCCCGGCTTTGAAGAATGCGAAGCTTGCCAGTAAGCGGTCGAGCGGCGGCATCATGCCGGTCTCCAGGCCGGCAAGATGATCATGCTGTGGCACAGCCTGGCATCGCGGCGCCAAGCCAATAGGTCATTGACCAAGAAATGAGCAGGCACTCAGCAAACAACAAGCAGGCAACAAGCAGACAACAAGCAGACAACAGCAGGCAACAAGACGGCGAATCAAGTGATTCGCCGTTTTTTTCGACCGGGCTGGGCGGCAGGGCTGATGCGCATCAATCCTGCGTGAATCAGCAGGCAAAACCGTTACAAAAAATAAAACCATGGCGCATACTACATGCAGTATTGTTCGTGTAAATTAATGGCGTATGTAGTAATTTATCGGTAGTGTGATTGCCAGGCAAATGCTACAATTTTGCCCCCGGCCGCAGACTTGGCAACGGCCATCGAATCATCGGCAAAGAGCGGGTAGCGCGATCGCGCAGCGGGCCAGTGCATGAATGCAGCCATGCCGGAACAGTCGAGTCAAGACGTTCGCGCATGCCGCGGCTGCGCTGCGCCGGCACGCAGGATCAGGCAGGCACCGCTCTTGGCCACACCTCCACCACGGTGGCAGAATCGCTTAATAAGGAATACAGAATGTTATCTTGGGATGATGAAGTCACGGCAGCGCCAGCGCGCCCGCAAACCCCCGCCACGCCAGCCGCTGAAGGCCAGGTGCGCGCGGGGCAACCGTTCAATGATGCGGCGATCAGTCCAGCGCTGGTGGCGCGTGATGCTGCGCCAGCCGCCGATGTGGTGGCCAAGCGCGTCAATGCCGCCGACAAGCGCATCATCAATGGCAAGACCGACGTCAACCAGCTGGTGCCCTTCAAATACAAATGGGCCTGGGACAAATACCTTGCCGGCTGTGCCAACCACTGGATGCCGCAGGAAATCAACATGCAGCGTGATATCGAGCTGTGGAAAAACCCGAATGGCCTGACCGAGGACGAACGCCGCCTGGTCAAGCGCAACCTGGGGTTTTTCGTTACCGCCGATTCGCTGGCTGCCAACAATATCGTGCTCGGCACCTATCGCCACATCACCGCGCCCGAGTGCCGCCAGTACCTGCTGCGCCAGGCGTTCGAGGAAGCGATCCACACCCATGCCTATCAATACATCGTGGAATCGCTGGGCCTGGATGAAAGCGAGATTTTCAACGCTTACAACGAAGTTGAATCCATCCGCGACAAAGACCAATTTCTGATTCCTTTCATCGACAAACTGACCGACCCTGCGTTCACCACCGGCACCACGGAAAACGACCAGACCTTGCTGAAGTCGCTGATCGTGTTTGCCTGCCTGATGGAAGGTCTGTTTTTCTATGTCGGCTTCACGCAGATCCTGGCACTGGGGCGGCAAAACAAGATGATGGGTGCAGCCGAGCAGTACCAGTACATCCTGCGCGACGAGTCCATGCACTGCAATTTCGGCATCGACCTGATCAATACCATCAAGATGGAAAACCCGCAGCTGTGGACGGCGGAGTTCCGCGAAGAGATCAAGGACCTGTTCCTCAAAGCAGTGGAACTCGAATATCGCTATGCCGAAGACACCATGCCGCGCGGCGTGCTGGGTTTGAATGCGCCGATGTTCAAGGGTTATCTGCGCTTCATTGCCAACCGGCGCGCGCAGCAGATTGGTCTGGAACCGATGTTTGCACAGGAAGAAAATCCTTTCCCGTGGATGAGTGAAATGATCGACCTGAAAAAGGAACGCAACTTTTTCGAAACCCGCGTCATTGAATACCAGACCGGTGGTGCGCTGAACTGGGAGTAAGTAGAACCCGAGAGCGCAAGCAGAACGCCCGTCGAACGCACTGCCCGCCGCCCCTGGCAGCAGCGCAGCAGAGGCACCCGAGAAGAAGCCCGCAGGTTGATTTCTGCGGGCTTTTTGCATTGTGGCTCGCGGCGATGAACACGCTCGTGGATGGTTTGCTCGACCGCAGAGCGCACACTTGCAGCCGCGAATGCCTGCGTCGGATGCAGGCACTTCCACTGCGGCGGCGAGGTGGTGCCGATGCAGAAGCAAAGAAGAGGTGCCTGAAAAAAAGGCAGTCGGGTGCATGTGCCACGAGCGCAAATCCAGGCTCGATGAACGGCTGCCGATGTTCATCGTGAACAGCAACGGCCATCGATGAGCGACGGCATCGCGGCGTCGAACATCGGCATCTGTATGCGGCATTTGCTGTGCATGCATGCCGGCTCATGACGGTGGCGATGTGAATTGCGGAATGCATCGCGCATCAAATGAAAATCGTTGTGGCAAACATGCGTCAGCCTTGACGCGCATCGATTTAATTGCGTTAAATTCTTGCAAATACTTTTGCGTAGTCTCATAATCGCCTCAATATCAGCTGCACCAAAAATGCAAGCACAATCGAATGCAGTCTTTGCGCAAACATCGCGCAGTCATTGCGCAGTCTTCGAATCAAATGTCGCATGCGCAGAACGTCGTACGATGCAACGCTGCGGAATCCGGCAAACGGATGTGCTGAAAAGATGAGCAAAAAATGAGAATGAATGAGCGCAGTAAGCGCAAGTGATCTCGAAAAGGCACTACCAATTTAATGGACAGTAAAAGAGCCAATCAAGCATTTCTGCTTTCGCCGCAGCGCCCGGTCCAGTCGGACGAGGCCGCGTTTTCTTCAAAAATTGGTTTGTTTTTTCTGAATGAAATTTCTGACGCCGGCCTCTGGGCCGGCGTTTTTATTGGCGCGCGCAGGATCGGTGGAGCAATCAGCACCTGAAAACCGGCACGGACACCATGCGCGCACCCATCTGCGAGTGCGCCGTGCGCCGTGCGCCGTGCAACAGGAGCCGTTCCCGGTCGTGGTCAAGCCGCCAGACCCGAATTCATTAGCGCAAGCGCCAGGTTTGCCTGTGCCGATGAATACTTCACCTGGACCATCGCGATGGCCCAGGTGAGGTTCCGATCATGAAGCTTGATTTTCCATCACGTGAAGGAGAAACAAATGGCAACAGCAACAAAGAAACCCGCAGCGAAGAAAACCGCCGCGAAGAAAGACACGGCAGCCAAGAAGCCAGCCGTGAAAAAAGCCGCTGCAGAACCTAAAAAAGCTGCAGCGAAAAAAACCGTCGCCAAAAAAGTAGCCGCGCCAAAGAAAGCCGCAGCGAAAAAGGTCGTCGCCAAGAAAGCAGCCGCGCCCAAGAAAGCCGCCGCCAAAAAGGTCGTCGCCAAAAAAGTAGCAGCGCCGAAGAAAGCCGCAGCGAAAAAAGTCGCCGCCAAAAGAGTCGCAGCGCCTAAAAAAGCCGCAGCGAAAAAAGTCGTCGCCAAAAAAGCCGCAGCACCTAAAAAAGTCGCAGCCAAGAAAGTAGCCGCGCCAAAGAAGACTGCGACGAAAAAAGAGTCGACCAGGAAGACAGGCAGCCCCAAGGCTGCAAACACCAAGGCCAGCACCAAGGAAAGTACCAAAGTAGGTACCAGGAAAGCCACGCCAGTCAAGGCGGTAGCGACCAAGGCGGCTGCACCGAAAAAAACCTCGGCAAAGAAAGCCGCGACGCCAAAGCCGGTAGAAAAGAAGGCCGCAGCGCCGAAGAAAACCGCCGCAGCACCGAAGAAAACGGCCAGCAAGAAGACGCCGGCAGCCAAGCCAGCGACTGCATCCCCGGCAGTCAAGACAGTACTCAATCCCGCAGCGGCATGGCCGTTCCCGACCGGTACGCGTCCGTAATATCCGGCAAGTGGCCTGTAAAGTCTGAATCCTGATTCAGCTTTACAGGCCATTCATGTCCGGGGAGCCTGGAAGGCAGCGCGGTAAAAACCGGCGTTGACTTCAGCGTATTTCAGGCACAATCCCGTTGTTGGATCGTCGATCCGGCAACGGGATTTTTCATTGAGGAGTTCGATGTGCTTTACAGCGTTCTGGTTTTGATTGTCGATACTGTCGCCGCCATCCTGGCCGGTATCCTGTTGCTGCGCTTCTGGATGCAGGCGGTGCGTGTGCGCCCGCCAATGTCGCTGGGGCAGTTCATGTATCAATTGACGGATTGGCTGGTCAAGCCTTTGCGCCGCATCATGCCGGGCGTGGCGGGCTATGACTGGGCAAGCTTGCTGGGCGCCTTCCTGGTAGCGCTGGCATCGGTGGCCATCGTACTGGCCGTGGCATCGCCTTCATTTGTCCTGTTCGATATCCAGGCCTTGCTGGTGCTCTCGGTCGTCAAACTGGCTCAATGGATCTTGTATGGCTTGATGGGCTTGATCATCATCGAAGTCATTTTCAGTTGGGTCAATCCCAACGCGCCGCTGGCGCCGCTGGTGGGCGCCTTGACCGAGCCGGTGATGCGTCCCCTGCGGCGTGTGATACCGGCCATCGGCGGCGTCGACCTGTCACCCCTGGTGGCGTTCCTGCTGCTGCGGATTGCGCTGTTCGTCGTCGATGCAGTGCTTTTGCCGATGGCGTGAAGCGCAGCATGTGCGCCCTTAAGTGTGTGAAGGGCAGGGCGCAATGGTGTCGACTTCTTCAGGAATGGTGAGAAATTGAAAACATTTTCTTACACTTGATCGAGCGCCTGCTGTCATCGCATTCGTCTCTGGTTTCGTTGAAGAGCGTGTCAACAGACATATTCATCAATCAACGAACAAGGATAACCATCATGACAAACCTCTCGCGCAAGACCATCCTGGGCCTGACCCTGATCGCCGCTTTCGCCGGCGTGGCAGGCAGCAGTGCTGCGGCCGAGACCGACTGGCAGAAAGCGCACCCGCGCCGCACCGTGGTCAACGACCGTCTCGCAACGCAAAACGCCCGCATTAACGAACAGGTCGCTGCCGGAAAGATGAGCAAGGCCGAAGCCAAAGGTTTGCGCAAGGAAGGGCGCCAGATCCGCCGTGAAGAACGCGCTATGGCATCGCAAAACAATACCCACATCACCAAGGTCGAAGAGCGCGCGCTGAAGCAGCAGGAAAATGCCCGCAGCAAGGAAATCGGTCGTTGATCAGGCAGATGGTCTGCCCCCGGCAGCTACGGGGCGACCAGTCGCCCGGCCGAGACGGCAGGCAAGCGCTTGATCGTGCCAACGCCGCTGCCGCTGTGGTACCGCACAATGGAACTGTCGGCTGACTTCCGACGACCTATCGGCGCAGGGAATTTCCCCTGTGTTTGATTGGTCGAGAATATCATGCCCGTTTTTCCCTCCGGATTTTCCACCCCGTACCCAGGTCGCCTGGGCAATCATGACGACGTTCCGGCCAGCGCCGTGCCCCCGTCGACACAGACGACGGCGCCAAACCAGGCGCCTCCAGGTGGCAGGGCACTGTACCTGGGCGGGCGCAATCGCGGTGTGGTTCCGGGGCTGACCCAGTCCATTGCATCGCGTGAGGCAGCGCTTGCAGACCCTGCCACGCTGCTTGCCGATGTTTTTTCAGGGGATGCCGGTGGCGCCAATGCGCACGGGATTCAGGAGCGCGACGGATTGCTTGCACCGCATGCGCTTGCGCCTGCAACGGCGATGCATGCGCCCAAGCCGTCGGCCCTGATCAACCATGCCAACCACCTGTTTGAACAAGACCGGCTGTATTTGTGCGAATACGCCCAGGTTCATCCCCACACGCTCGACGCCTGGCTCCATCAATCCGGCCAGCGCAGCGGGTTCGAGGCCGAGCCCGAACTGCTGGCGGCGAGCAGGATGGTATTCGCTCGCGCCTTGTCGCGCATCAGTCTGAATCATCGCTTGAGCCAGTCCAGCGAGGCCGATCCTGTTCCTGCATTGCTGGATTCCGACATTCAACCATACGGTCTGTTGCAGCGTTTGCCACAGGAGTGCCAGCGCTTGTCGGAAATGATGTCGCACGAAGACTGGAAAACCATCAATCATGTGGCAGGAACATTGAGCTTGCTGACACTGGCGGTGTTGCAGGAGAAACTGGCCGAGAGGTCCTGCATCGCGGTCGATCTGGTGACGCTGGCGAAAAGCAAGCCTTGCTGCCGTGAGCTGGTTGCGTTGACGCAGCCAGCGCCAATGGGCGAGCATCAGCTGATGCCCAACGATCGTATTCATTTTGCCGCATGTGATGAAGGCTGGAAATGTCTGCAGGCGGCTGATGAGTATTCCGTCCGCGTTTTCGACCAGCGGTTGGCGTTGACAATGGCGCAAGTCGATCCGCTGGAAATCGAAAACAGGATTGCCGCGGCCAGCCTGAACAAGTTCGAGGTCTACCGGATACTCTCGACTGCCGGACCTGCCGGCCTGGGCGCCGCGCAGGTGTATCTCGATGGCGTGGCCGGCCATCGCAGCACGCTGGCCATGCAAGGACTTGGCCAGAACGCCGTCGATGACATGCTGGCGGCGATTACCTTCAGCAAGGACGAACTCGTCAATCTGCTGGCGCATCCCGATGGTGTGGCCAACCTCGAAGCCGGCGAACGGGCAGTACAGCGGCTGGTTGAACGGCGGGCGAACCTGGCCAGGGCCGGCCATGCACCGGAAGCCATCGAGGCTGCGCTGGCCCGCACCGCCTTCCTGAAGTCGCAGTTGACCAGTATCCTGTCGCATCCCGGCGGCGCGAAAAATCTCAAGGCCGGCGAGGATTATCTGCGCCGCCGCGACGAGCAGGTCACGGTGCTGAAAATGGCTGGACGCAGCGATGCCGAGATCACATCGATGCTGGAACCGACGGCATTCTCGGTGCCCGAGCTCACCCGCATCCTGTCTCATGAAAATGGCTGGGCCAATCTTGCCGCCGGCATCGAGCAGTTCAGGGGTGTGGAGATGGCGCGCACTGCATTCCAGCTGCGCGGCACGCAGGGCGCACAACTTTCGCAGGCGCTCATCCTGGTGTGGATCGGGAAAACCGAACTGGTTCAACTGCTGTCGAGTCCGTACGGCGTACAGCAGCTGAATCGGCGGTTCAACCGGTGAGCCATTGGTGGCGAACCTGCCACCAAGGCTTGGCAACCATCAGCCATGAGAGCACCAGCATGGCAAGAAAAGCGCAGACGCCCAGCCAGAACCAGCAGCGTGCCTGGTGCCAATACAGCGGCGGCAGCGCCGTCGACGTCTGGTCGGCCTGGCGTGCCAGCGCACGCATGCACCATTGCAAGCGCAGCACGGGCAGCCAGCAGCAGCCTGTGATGGCATACAACACGCAGGCTGCCAGCAGCCAGGGTGTCGACCAAGGGTAGCCAGCCAGCC
>JBPBPY010000427.1:0-15768 GCA_050954505.1 Janthinobacterium lividum | reverse complement strand
TAACCGAGTTCAGGCGCGTACAGCGCCAGGTCCATGAAACGGGCAAACGGAATCCAGCCGGAATTGCGCCGGATGTCGTTGGCAATCAGGGTTTGCAGCGCTCGCGAAGCGGCGAGTGCATCGAGGCTGGGTTCGGGCAGTTGCAGTTGCATAGGCGTTATTGTAGTGAACTCGATAAGCGATGACCATGAATGAACGCAAAGTTGCATTGATTACCGGCGCGGGGCGCCGCATCGGCCAGGAAATCGCGCTGGAAATGGCGCGCCGCGGCTGGGATGTGGCGGTCCATTACCAGCACTCGTTTGCCGGCGCCCAGGCTACCGTCAACGAAATCAAGGCGCAGGGCGGCCGCGCCTGCCTGCTGGCCTGCAATCTGGCCGATGAGGTGGCAACCGGAAAATTGCTGGCCCGCGTGGCCGACCTGCTCGGACCGGTATCGTGCGTGGTCAACAATGCCGCTTTGTTCGAGCACGACAGCGCCACCACGTTCTCGATGGATTTGCTGGAGCGCCACATGCGCACCAACCTGGGTGCGCCGCTGATCCTGGCGCAGGCGCTGTATGCAGCGACAAAGCCGGGCAGCATGGCCGTGGTGGTGAATCTGCTGGATCAGAAACTGTTCAACCTCAATCCCGACTTCCTGTCGTACACGATGTCGAAGGCGGCACTGCACAGCGCCACCACCATGCTGGCACAGGCACTGGCGCCGCGCGTGCGTGTGGTGGGCGTGGCGCCCGGCATTACGCTGGTGTCGGGCGAACAAAGCCAGAGCGGTTTCGAAGCTGCCCATTCCGTGACACCGCTGGGCAAATCGAGCACGCCGGCCGATATTGCCGCTGCGGTTTGCTATGTTGCCGAAGCCTCGGCCGTGACCGGCACCACCCTGGTGGTCGACGGCGGCCAGCACCTGGTGCCGCTGGAGCGTGATGTCATGTTCCTGACCTGAGCGCAGGCCCTGTCGCAGACGATCCTGATGGCGCCTGGAGACATGCCCTCGTGCAGGCTGCAGTCATCGGGCAACGCCAGGTAGTAAATACTCAGTAGTCAGTAGTCAGTAGTCAGCAGTTAGCCGGCCCGACGATCCATCGTCAGATGCAGCACCCGCAGCACCCGCAGCCTTGCAGCTTATTTCGGCTTCACCTTTTTATACTGGAACACCATGTTTTCTTCCTTGACCAACCCTGCCCTCGCCGATTGCCGCCGCCTGTTCCTGCGCAACTATGAAGTGATGATCAATATCGGCGTGCATGAATTCGAAAAAAAGGGCGAGCAGCGGGTGCTGTTCAACGTCGACCTGTTCATCCCGCTGGCGGTCTCCACGCCGCATGCCGATGAACTCGATGAAGTGGTCGATTACGACTTCATGCGCGAGACGATTGCCAGGCGCATGGCGCAGGGCCATATCCAGCTGCAGGAAACCCTGGTCGATGATGTGGTCAAGGCGATGCTGCTGCATCCCAAGGTGCGCGCGGCGCGGGTATCGACCGAGAAACCCGATGTCTACGCGGACTGCGAGGCAGTGGGGGTGGAAGTGTTCCGGATCAAGCATGAAGTCAGCGACCATACCGGTGGCGGTTTCGGCATTGCGCTGCCGATCCGCAACCAGGCAGGCTGAGTCCGCTGCGCTGCTGTGTGCTGCTGTGTGCTGATTGATGTGCTGACTGAGGTGCTGGCTGATGTGCTGACTGATGTGCTGGCCGATTCGGCAGGCTGGGTTTGCCAGGCTGATTCGACCTGGCTGATTCCGGCAAATTGCGTGGTCCAGGCAAAAACCGGCCGCCTTGACGCGGCCGGTTTTACCTGCACCGCTCACATGAAGCGCACGATCTCCTGTCCAGCAGCGGGTTTGTCTTCCTGATCGAACAGGATATCGCCCGGCACGGCTGCGCCGGTTTCGACCTCGAAGGAACTGAAGTTGAACAGCGAGCGGTCCAGCATGTGCGAAGGCACCACATTCGTCATGGCGGTAAACATGCTGCGCACCCACAAAGGATTGCTCTGTTCCCACTGGTCGAGCATGGTGCGCATGGCCTGGCGCTGCAGGTTGGGCTGCGAGCCGCACAGGTTGCAGGGAATGATCGGAAAGGCCATGCCGGCAGAATATTTCTTGATGTCGGCTTCGCGGCAATAGACCAGCGGGCGGATGACGATGTTCTGGCCGTCATCGGCCATCAGCTTGGGCGGCATGGTCTTGATGGTGCCGCCGTAGAACAGGTTGAGCATGAAGGTATGCAGGATATCGTCGCGGTGATGTCCGAGTGCGATCTTGGTGGCGCCGATTTCCTTGGCGGTGCGGTACAGGATGCCGCGCCGCAGCCGCGAACACAGCGAGCAGGTGGTCTTGCCCGGCGCAATCTTGTCCATCACGATGCTGTAGGTGTCCTGCTCGACGATCTTGTACGGCATGCCGATGCCATCAAGATAGGTAGGCAGCACATGCTCGGGAAAGCCGGGCTGCTTCTGGTCGAGGTTGACGGCAATCAGTTCGAAATTTACCGGTGCAATCTTTTGCAGGTGCCGCAGGTTGGCCAGCATGGTGTAGCTGTCGGCGCCGCCCGAGAGGCAGACCATGACGCGGTCGCCCTCTTCGATCATGTTGAAATCCATGATGGCCTTGCCGGTCAGCCGGCGCAGGTTCTTTTCCAGCATCTCGAAGCGGCGCGACTGCGGACCCTGTCCAGTCTCGGGCTTTTGCGCCGCCAGCAAGGCTGCGCGCGTGGGACTGATGCCGCTATCCTTGCGCGGGCTGGCCGGGGCGGCAATGGAGAGATCGGCCAGCTGGTCCGGCGCGTCGAATTCTTGGGTCATGTGATTTACTCTGGAAACATCAGGCCAGGGCTGGCGAATTTCCCGCACAAGGCCAGGCTGTTGCCCGTCAGGCTGCGTGGAAGCCGCTATTTTCGCATAGCCTCAACAGTAGCGGCCTGATCCAGTGCGGCTGACCGGTGAAAACTTCAGCACTTGCGCGCCCGGTTTTTTCAGCAGCTGCGAAAACGCATCATGGTTCAACGGCCGCGCCATCAGGTAGCCCTGCATCTGGTCGCAGCAGAGTTCGGTGAGAAGGATGTGCTGGGCGCGGGTTTCCACCCCCTCGGCCACCACTTCCATGTTCAGCGAATGGGCCAGGCTGATGATGGCGGCCACCACCGACATGGCCTTGGGATCGTCGCGTGACAAGCGGCTGACAAAACTGCGGTCGACCTTCAGCTGGCGCACGGCAAATTGCTGCAGATAGCTCAGGCTTGAATAGCCGGTGCCAAAATCATCGATGGCCAGGTCGAAGCCGGCGTCGTGCAGGCAGTCCACCGTCTTCATGGTTTCCGCGGCGTCCTGCATGGCCACCGATTCGGTAATTTCGAACATCAGGCGCGCCGGTTCGACGCCGTAACGGTAGGTCAGCGCCAGGATGTCATCGACCAGCGTGGCCGAACGCATCTGGATCTGCGACAGGTTGATTGCCACCTTCACGGTTTCCAGCCCCTCCGACTCCCATTTGCCCAGCTGGCGACATACTTCCTCGATGACCCAGAAACCGATTTCGACAATCTGCCCGGAACGCTCGGCAATGGCAATGAATTCCGCCGGCGAGACCATACCCAGCTCGGGATGCTGCCAGCGCAGCAACGCCTCGAGCCCGGTCAGCTCCCCCTTGTAGCTGAACTTGGGCTGGTATTGCAGGAACATCTGGTCGCTCTTGAGCGCACCGCGCAAGCCGCGCTGGATCTCGATGGTGCGCATCGAGGCGACATTCATCGAGGCTTCGAAAAACTTGTAGTCATTGCGTCCGCTGTTCTTGACCTGGTACATGGCCGCGTCGGCATGGCGCAGCAGCACATCCATCGAGTCGCCGTTTTCCGGGAACATGCTGATGCCGATGCTGGGCGAGACCATCATGCCCTCACCGCCCGAGAGATTGAAATCGGCAGCAAAGCAGCTGAACAGTTTTTCCGCAATCAGCGAAGCCATTGCCACATCGGGCAGGTTTTCCACCATCACCACGAATTCGTCACCGCCCAGGCGCACAACCAGGTCTTCACGCCGCACGCAGCTGCGCAAACGCAGTGCCAGTTCCTTGAGCAGCATGTCGCCGACGCTGTGTCCCAGGGTGTCGTTGATGGCCTTGAAGCCATCGAGATCGATGAAGAACACCGCAAAATGCTTGCAGGTGCGGCGCGCCATGTCGATGGCATGCTGGATGCGCTCGGCCAGCAGCGCGCGGTTGGGCAAGCCGGTCAAGGCATCGTGGGTAGCCTGGTATTGCAGCTTTTCATTGGCAATCTTCAGGCTTTCATTGAAGGCGCCGGCATTGGCTTCCAGGCGCTCCCCCAGGATCGACAAGAGCAAGGCAATGCACAGGATGCCCATGGTGGTGATGGTGACGATCAATGCCAGCCATTTGACATCGATGCTGCTGGCTGCGCCACAGATGGCGCCGATCGGAAAGTTCGCCGCTGCCATGCCGGTGTAATGCATGCCGGAGATTGCCATGCCCATCACCACTGCGGCGCCCAGGCGCGGCAACCAGCGCTGCTGGCCGGCTGCGCCCTGGTGCGCGCGCAGAATGCGGGCGATCCAGATGGCGGCAATCGACGCCGCGATGGCAATCAACAGGGACAGCAGCATTGGTACGGGTGAATAATCGATGCCCGGCTGCATGCGCATGGCGGCCATGCCGCAATAATGCATGGCAGCGATGCCAAAACCCATCAACGTGCCACTGCCGATCAGTGTACGCAGACTGTCGCTGGGGCGCGTCATCAGTGACAGCGCAAACCATGAACTGGCAATGGCAATGAGCAGTGAAGCCGCGGTAATGGTGATGTCGTAACCCAGTTCGATGGGCAGGGAAAATGCCAGCATGCCGACAAAATGCATCGACCAGATACCCAGGCCCATGGCAATGGCACCACCTGCCAGCCATTGGCGCCGCCGCTTCGGTTGCGTGAAGCCGGAAATATGACTGGCCAGGTCAAGTGCGGTGTAGGAAGCCAGCGTCGCAATGAGCAAGGACACCAGGACCAGCGAGTTGTTATACGTACTTTGCCACATGAATGCCTCGTCTGCATACAGCCCGAAGCGGCTGTTGCGCAAAGGGTCGTACCGGAAGTGAATGCGTGTGCATCACAAAAACTTTAAATTACCAATGGGAAATATTTTAACATTCCACAGGGCAAATGTCTCGGGATTTGTTTCCAAATTGCAACGCAGCGTTTCCATGCATGAAATCCTGTTGGCAAATCAGGCCGTATCAGCGCTGCGATTTCGGGCATACTAAATGCTAGGAAGAAAGTTTGAATGGAACGCCTGAACGCCAGGCACTGTCGAAAACCCCTTTACGAGGTCTCCATGAAAATTGGCATCTTCATTCCGATTGGCAATAATGGCTGGCTGATTTCCGAAAATGCGCCGCAATACAAACCGACCTTCGAACTCAACAAACAAGTCACGCTGGCAGCCGAGCACTATGGCCTGGACTTCGTGCTTTCGATGATCAAGCTGCGCGGTTTTGGCGGCAAGACCGAATTCTGGGACCACAACCTGGAGTCGTTCACGCTCATGGCCGGCCTGGCCGCAGTGACTTCCAAGATCAAGCTGTTTGCCACGGCTGCCACGTTGACGGTGCCGCCGGCAATTGCCGCACGCATGGCCTCGACCATCGATTCGATCTCGAACGGCCGCTTCGGCCTGAACCTGGTCACCGGCTGGCAGCGCCCTGAATATTCCCAGATGGGCATGTGGCCAGGCGATGAATTCTTCGCCACCCGCTACGAATACCTGTCGGAATATGTGCAGGTGCTGCGTGAGCTGTGGGACAGCGGCCGCAGCAATTTCAAGGGTGAATTCTTCAAGATGGAGGATTGTCGCGTCAGCCCCATGCCGCAGGGCGAGATGAAGGTCATCTGTGCCGGCTCTTCGGATGCAGGCATGGACTTCTCGGCCAGATATGCCGACTACAATTTCTGCTTCGGCAAGGGCGTCAACACCCCGACGGCTTTTGCCCCCTCGGCACAGAAGCTGATCGCCGCCAAGGAAAAATATGGGCGCAATGTCACGACCTACGTGCTGATGATGGTGATCGCCGATGAAACCGACGAAGCCGCGCGCGCCAAATGGGAGCACTACAAGGCCGGCGCCGACCAGGAAGCCATCGCCTGGCTGGGCGTGCAAGGTGCCGCCGACACCAAATCCGGCAGCGACACCAATGTGCGCCAGATGGCCGACCCGACCTCGGCCGTCAACATCAACATGGGAACGCTGGTGGGTTCCTATGAAACTGTGGCGCGCCTGCTCGACGAAGTGGCAGAAGTGCCCGGCACGGAAGGCGTGTTGCTGACCTTCGATTATTTTGTCGAAGGCGTCAAGGCATTCGGTGAGCGTATCCAGCCGCTGATGAAAAGCCGGGTGGAGGCCGATACGCCGGTGGCTTCGCAAGTCGAACCGGGCCTGGCGACGGTCAGCTGAGCTGGCAATGTCAATCCAACACAGGAGGCCATCAATGAAAAACAATGCCACGCTGACGTCGGCCACGCCGGTCGGTAGTGCCGAGGCACTTTACCCGGCGCCAGGCGCACCGGCCGCGCTGATCCTGCCTGCCCAGCCGGAACCACTGGCCTTTCATGCCGCCAGCACAGCCCTGATCGTGGTCGACATGCAAAATGCCTATGCCAGCATCGGCGGCTATGTCGATTCGGCGGGCTTCGACATTGCCGGCGCCCAGGGAACCATTGCCAGCATAGCGCGCAGCATCGACGCTGCCCGGCGCGCCGGTGTGCTGGTCATCTTCCTGCAGAATGGCTGGGACAAGGACTATGTCGAAGCCGGCGGCACCAGTTCACCGAACTACTACAAATCCAATGCGCTCAAGACCATGCGCAGCCAGCCGGCATTGCAGGGAAAATTCCTGGCCAAGGGTGGCTGGGATTATCAGCTGGTCGATGCGCTTGCGCTGCAGCCGGGCGACATCCTGGTGCCGAAGACGCGCTACAGCGGCTTTTTCAACAGCACACTCGACAGCACGCTGCGCGGACGCGGCATTCGCAACCTGGTGTTTACCGGCATTGCCACCAATGTCTGCGTCGAGTCCACATTGCGCGACGCCTTCCATCTGGAATACTTCAGCGTCATGCTCACCGACGCCACCCACCAGCTTGGCTCGCAAGAGATCCAGCAAGCCACCATCTACAACATCGAGACATTCTTTGGCTGGATCTCGACGGTCGACGACTTTTGCGCGGCACTCGCGCCCGGGTCTGCCGGCTGAGCCGGCGCTGATGCCGGCAGGTGCCGGCATTCCCCAGGCATTCAGCGAAGACAGGCATCCGAAGCAGACATCCAAAGCACGGATCAAAAGCACGCATCACAAGCACGCCCACCACGCAGGTCTACATTCCAATAGCCATTCAACCAAGGAGCCCACCATGCCGAAACAAGCCGTCATCCCGCCCAACACCGGTGTACCGATCGCCCCATTCGTGCCAGGCACGCTGGCCGACGGCATCCTCTACGTTTCAGGCACCCTGCCCTTCGACAAGGACAACAACGTGGTCCATGTCGGCGATGCCGGCGCCCAGGCCCGCCATGTGCTGACCATCATCCGAAGCGTGGTCGAGACAGCGGGCGGCACGATGGATGATGTTACCTACAACATGATCATGCTCAAGGACTGGGCCGACTATGCCGCCATCAACCTGGTGTATGCCGAGTTCTTCCCCGGAACCAAGCCGGCGCGCTATTGCATCCAGTGCGGACTGGTCAAACCGGATGCGCTGGTGGAGATCGCATCGATCGCCCACATCGGCAAGCCGATTTGAGATAATGGGTCAATGACCATCACCACCTCACCTGCCGACTCCCGTTCCAGTGCATCTGCCGACCCGCTTGCCAGCCTGGCGGCCAACGCCGCCACCGGCATCGATGGCGACCAGGCCGGCGGCCTGCCGGGCAAACTCGAATACCGCCATGCCATGTCGCGCCTGGCTGCAGCCGTCAACATCATTACCAGTGACGGCGCCAGCGGCAAGACCGGGTTCACCGCCTCGGCGGTGTGCAGCGTCACCGACGAACCACCGACGCTGCTGGTATGCCTGAACCGCAACGCATCGGTGTACCAGGCAGTACGCGACAATGGCGTGCTGTGCGTCAATGTGCTGGGCCCGGGCCAGCAGGAACTCTCCAACCTGTTCGGTGGCAAGACAGCGATGGAACAACGTTATCAGGCTGCCTCGTGGCAAACCGGCGTGACCGGTTCGCCGCTGCTGGCCGATGCCGTGGCATCCTTCGATTGCCGCATTACCAGCAGCGCGCAGGTCGGCAGCCATGATGTGCTGTTTTGCGAAGTGCAGGCCATTCATGTCGGCGACACCGCCCATGGCCTGGTGTATTTCGATCGCCGCTACCACGAAATCCTGCCAGGCTGACATCCACATATCGGTCCCGCGCTGTCCAGCAAAGCGCCAAGCGGGTTCCCGGCCCCCGGCTCAGGGCTTGTGGTGCGCCAGGCGTGCCGCGTTTTCCCACTGGTCATTGCGCTCGCGCATTTCATCCGCGCTGACCTGGTGCAGGCGCTTGCCTTCCCGATTGACGCGGATCTGCCTGGTCAAGCCGGCATTGCCGATGGCGAAGGCGCGGACGGTCTGCGCCATTTGCGCTGCACTCATGCGGCTCCAGGTGCGCTCGCCGTCAAGGACATAACCGGACAAGACATCGTTGTTCAGTTCAAACGCTTGTGCTGCATGCCTGAACCTGGCAAGCGCAGCGTTGTCGAGTGCATCCAGGGCAGCGCCTGGATCGGCACTGGCGCGTAGCGGCTGGCTGGAATGGACATGGACGATCATTGCCGGGTCAAGCGTTTCAAACTTCAACACAATCGGTACATCGCCAGGCTGCAATCCCACTAGCAGCTGCGGTTCGCGCATGATCCTGTCGAGCATCGCCGTGCCGGCACGGCAGAAAATTTCCTTGCAGGCGACGAGCTGGTTTTCGGAGCGGTCGGCCAGTGGCAGGCGCTGGTCGAGCACATGTTCGATGAACGCCTGGCTGCCGCTTTGCGCGGCGAGAGCCAATGCCTGCAGCTGGGTGTTCATGCCCGGCAGCGTGGCGGCGTTCTGTACCATCCATTCAAGGATGCGGGCGTTGCCGCTTTCAAGACAGGCGATCAGATGGGCCGCGCGCTTGCGGCAGAAATTCGCATCCTTGCGGTTGAAGGCCGAAAGTGCCAGCGCGGTCTCCTGTGCCGGATGGATGATGTCCCACATGCCCGGATGAATCATTACGAACCGCATCAGACTCTCGTGCAAAGCCGGTGAGAAGGTCTGCTGGTGCGCGGTTATCGCGGCCAGCGCCTGGCCCACCGTTTGTGCTTGCAAGGCCAGCAGATCGACACCCTGCCAGGCCCGGTTGACCGGATGCGTGAAGCGGCTGCGCTGTGCAGGTGTCAATGCCGCAAGCCGCTGGTCTTCTTCCCAGAAGCCGTGCTGGTGGCTGGCGGTCTCGTCGAGCATGGCGCGCCAGAGCGCATGCTGGCCAGTCAATACCGGTGCCAGCGCTGCCAGGTTGATATCGAGCGCGGCCAGCGTGCGGCCCATCTGTTGCGCAGTCATCGCGCACCAGGGCGAGTGCGCTTGCAACAGCCAGGCGCCAAGTTCGTGGTGGCCGAGCGCTGCGAGGTCGATGGTGCACAGGCGCTGGACCGGGTCCAGGCCGGGCCACGGGCTATGCGCATGCAACATCCATGCATTGAAACCGGGCATGGCCAAAGCGAAGGTCTGCAGCGTATGCGCGCGTGGATACACTGCTGCAAACCAGGGGCCATCTGGCTGTTTGAGCAGTGCCGTCATGGATGGATCGACCAGTTCATGGGCCTGCAGTGTCTGCCGCAGCAGCACGGCATCATCGGCCGACTCCAGCCTGCCTTCATGGAATGCCTGTGCGCCGAGCAAACCGAGCAAACCGTCCAGTGCGCGCTTGATTTGCGCTTGGGACGCCGCCTGCTGTTCCAGCCTGGTGGAAAAATCGCTGGCAGGAATGGCGCACAGCAATTTCGACAGCAGGGCGTCATTCACGACGCCCGCGGCAGGCGCCAGAGCGTCCTGGGCGCCAAACCGGTACAGGAAAGCATAATGCGCCACTGCCTCGTCAAACCCGCTTGCCGTGTGCAGGCGCGGCAGGTTCGCCGCCGTGAAGTGACTGCTGCCCATTTCCACCACCAGCGCCAGCGTGTTGCAGAGGTTTTCAAGGGCGCTACGCCGCACCAGCGGGTCTTGGGCAACGTCGAACAGTGCCAGTCCTGCCAGCGCTGCATCATCCAGCAGGCGCACATGCTGCAGCGCCTGCTGCAGATTGGCAGTCCAGACGTGAAGACGTGGGAACAGGATCTGCCTGAAACTGCCCTCCAGGATGTCGTAATAACGGTTGCAAGTCTGGCCCAGCCGGCTGGCAACGACATGCGCTTCGCGCATGATCTGCAGCACCAGTTCTTCGGGCAGCGCATTGATGTCACGATATGCCGCACCGGGCACGGTGCGGCCGGCCTCCCCTGACGCTGTGCGCGCCGCCAGTGCGGAATGCAGCGCAGGCAAATCCGGCGCAGCAGCGGTTGATGCCGATTGGACCAGGCGCAATGCCGGCTCACCGGCCGCAGCCGGCAACCGACGTGCCGGCGCAGTCGACCGCGCCATCCTGCCGAGGAAGTTTGCCCGTGCAGCCAGCGCACTGACTGGCGCTGGCGTGGCCGTTGCGCTGGCCGCAACCGGCGCAATGGTATTGACTGCCGGTGCTGGCGCAGCAGCGCCGGTTTGCGGCGCGCCTGCATTGGGCATGCCGGCGCGCGGTACAGGCCGGGTCATGGGCGGGCCATGCGGTTGTCGAGGCTTGCTGCCTCGATTGCCTGGGCGCGCGGATAATCGCTCTGGTACCAGGGGCTGTCGGGCTGGTCGAGCAATGCAGTCAAGGCTGGATTGGCCACTTCATAGGCACGCAGCGTGTCGACGAAGTGCGCATATTGGGCGGCCGGGGCGCCGGGCGGTCTTGGCTGCGACAACAGTGCATTGAGAAATCCGAGCAAGCCATAGCGGGCGCGCTCGACATGCGCACCGCTGGTCTGGCCCTGTTCCACATACTGCACCCAGGCGCAGTGACGAAAAGCACAGAACAACTCGCAGGGCATGGCATCGCGCAGAATGACGCTGCCCCCTGTGCTGCCGTAAGCGCGCAGGAAGTCGTGCTGGGCCATCGCATGGCGGTTGCCCTGCGCAGTGCTGAGCAACGCCTGGTTTTCCGGCGTGAAGTGCGAAGCGCCTTGGCCAACCAGCAGCGCCAAGCGGTCGCAAATCGACTCGATCAATGCCCGGGGACTGTCGTACCAATCGGGATCGGATGGAATGTCGAGGGCCTCGAGCATGGCCTGGTCCATGCTCTTGATGCGATTCAAGTCCTGCAGCAGGCTGGCAGACCAGTTGACTCCGTTGGGATAGCGAATCTGCATGATGTTGTCGCGCAAGAACTCGTGCCAGCGGTGGCTGGTGCATGACAGCATCGCTGCACCTCTGCGGTCCATCTGCATGAACTGAATCTTCAGCTCCGCTGCCAAGGCAGACAGGTCGCCGGCATGGGCCTGCGGTGGCGTCGGCGATTCCGGTTTCCAGTCGGTCAACCCGGCCCTGGCGCGCGGGTTGTCGCGTGAAATCCTGGCCGGCTTCGGCGCCACATTGTCAGCCACCACCACAGGCAGCGCGGCATCGACCGCCGTGCTGCCGGCGGGTGCGCAAACGCCATGCAGCACCACTGGCGACGATGACTCGGGCGGCGGCGACAACCGTGGCAACGGCAACGAGGACGGCGGCGCCAGTGGGCGCCTGGCGGGGGAATGTGGTCGGGTCATGGCCATGGTCGTGGGTCTCGAATGGGATGGGCAGGCGATGCTGGACCGCTCAGTTCAGGCCAAGGGGTGGCTGGAAGCCATCGGCGGTCGTGTTGCGCATTACCATGCGCGTCAATAATTCGTTGCGGTGTTCAAACAGGCTCGTGGTTTCACGCTGGGTGTCCTGCGACATGTGTGGCCACGGGCTGTCGTCGGCCAGCAGCCATTGCGTCAGTTGCGCATCTCCCAGAGTGACAACGCGCACCGTATAGCTGTCCTGCAGCGGATCGCGCGTTGGGCTGTTGGCTTGCATCGCCATCCAAGGGCTGTCCTCCTTGATGATCCAGGCAGTCAATGCCTCGTTGCCGAGTTCGAATGCCGCCACCGTTGCAGCAAGCTCTGCAGCGCCACTGGCAACCCAGGTACTGCCTGGCCGAAGGATCCAGTCATTGATACGTGGATTGCGCAAGGCAATGGCCGCACGGGTGTTCTGTTGTGGATAGCCTGGCTCGAACCACGGGCTGCCAGGCTGTTCGATGAATGCCATGAATGCTTCATCAGCCAGCTCGTAGGCTGCTTGTGTCGTGGCAAGCGCCATGCTGCGCGCCGGCGTCCCTGGCACGCTGAAAGGCAGCCGGCTGGCGCTGAGTGCGTTGAGAAAGCGCAGCAGGCCATAACGCACTCTGCCGGCATGTTGCGGTACTGACCGGGAAAATCCACCAATGGGCAGCAGCCTGGAATTCGAGCGAATCACGCCAAGCTCGTCGAAGGTGGTTTGATCGAACAGCGAAGCGCCATTGCCGGCACCGAGATGGCCCAGGAACGCGTAGTGCGCCTTGGCTTGCCTGAAGCCATCAAGCGATTTCAGGCGCGGCAGATTGTCATCGGTGAAATGCTGCTCACCCTGCTCGACCAGCGCAAGGATCATGCCGCATGTCAGCCGGGCCGACGCACCACCGGTGAGCGCATCCGGCGCAGCGCTGCCGGCAAATGCCGCGTCGGCCGCACTCGGCTCGGCGGGTTCACTGTCGATTCTTCGTTGCAGCGCCTGCAGCAGCGCGCTTGCCCAGGTTGCGCGATGAGGAAAAAGGATCTCGCGAAAATCGTTGGCCAGCATGCTGCTGTATCGTTTGCCGGCCTCTGCCAGGTTTGCTGCGGCTTCGCCAGCATGCTGCATGATCATCAGCACCAATTCATCGGCCAGGTCCGGCAGCCTGGCGGATGCGCCGGTTGCTTGCAGTTCTGCTGCGGGGCGCACATGCTGTGTGGCGTCGGCCGCGGCAATTGCCAGCATGGCACGTGCACGGGTATTCTCATGATGATGCACAGGCTGGGGCTGAAATCCAGCCATGGCTGGCGATGACGCTGTGGCATGCGCATCGATGGCCCCGGCTTGCCGCGCTGGCAAAGCTGCCGGCATCGCTGGCATGAGGTTGGCTCGTTGAATCGGTGTGACCATGATGATCTTGTATGCATCCAGTAAGGAAATTGATCGGGAAACTGCATCGCGCCTTGAGAAAATGGCATAAATGACAAGTTTTTCCCGATGTGGGCATACGTGGCACCGACAACGGACATAGTTCCAAACACCAGCAAACACGGCTGGGGCCGGCAGCAGTGCCGTGGATGCGGCTTTGGATGCATGAACAGGGCATTTGCGGCAGCGGGGCCGGCTTGTAATCCCATTTCAATCGGGCTACGATGGCAAGTCGATCACCAGAGTCCTTTCGTCCCATGTCCAAACCTGCCGTCACATCGAGTTTTTTCCCGCACCTGAAATCGCCCATCATCAGTGCCGAGGCGCTCTCTGCATTGCTGCTCGATACCATGACTGACGTGGTCGTGTTCGACTGCAGCTTTGACCTGGCCGATGCCGCACTGGGCGAGCGCAACTACGCCAGCGGCCACCTGACGGGCGCAATATACCTGCACCTCGATACGGTACTCAGTACCACCAAGACCGGCAGCAACGGACGCCATCCGCTGCCGACGCGGGAAACATTTGCCGCTGCCATGGCGGCATTTGGCGTCAACGACGACACGCTGATCGTCGCCTACGATGCCAGTGGTTCCATGTATGCATCACGCTTGTGGTGGATGGCGCGTTGGGCCGGCCATGAAAATGTCTGCGTACTCGATGGCGGCCAGCAAGCCTGGACGGCGGCCGGCCATGAACTGTCGGCAGACAAGCCAGTGGTGTTGGCTGCAGGCAATTTCACCCTGCGCCCGGCGCTGGCGCGCACCGTCAGTTATGCCGAGGTGCTGGCCAACATCCACAGCGCCCAGCGCCAGGTGGTGGATGCCCGCAGTCCCGACCGTTTTCGCGGCGAGAACGAAACCATCGACCCGATTGGCGGACATATCCCGAAGGCCATCAATCGTTTCTTCAAGGACAACCTGACTGCCAGCGGCCACTTCAAGCCGGCAGCGCAGCTGCACAATGAATTCCTGGACCTGATTGGCGACGCCGTACCCGATGAAATCATCAGCCAGTGCGGCTCGGGCGTGACGGCTTGCCACAACCTGCTGGCAATGGAGATCGCCGGCCTCGAAGGCGCGGCCTTGTACCCGGGGTCGTGGAGCGAGTGGTGTGCACAGCCGGATGCGCCGGTGGCAACCGGAAGCTGAGCCGGCAACCTGAGCAGCACGGCGCCAAGCAAACGGCTGCCCGGCCGTGCCATATCAGGCACCCTTGGCCGGGAACTTTTCGGGAAGTATCAGGCAGCCTCGGCCGAGGGTTGATCGAGCCATATCAGGCTGCCTCGGCCCAGAGCTTGTCGAGCCATATCAGGCTGCCTCGGCCCAGAGCTTGTCGAGCCGTCTCAGGCAGCCTTGGCCGACAGCTTGTTGAAGTCATCGATCCATTGCTGGAGCGTTTGCACAAAATGCTGCTTTTGCTCAGGCGTGGTGATATTGAAGATCAGCGCGATCATCTTGCGTTCGACCGGATCATAACCATCAAAGAAGGCTTTTTGTTCCGGCGTCGCCTGCTTCTCGATGACGTCAGTGGCAAAGTTCCTGATCAGTGCCGCCGTGGCTTCCTTGTTCAACTTCTCCGCTTCGACCTTCTTGATGATGGCCAGGATCTGGGCCTGGCGTGCCAGGCGTGAGGCCAGCAGCAGTTCGTTGTTCAATGGCCGGGCATACGACGCCGCCTTGATTTGCGCTTCCTGGGCCGAGCTGAAGCTGCCAAACCAGTATTCAGCCTGGCTCATGGTCTTTTTCAAACGATAGGCCTGGCGCTTCTCGACGTCGCCGCGCAGGAATTCCTTGCGGTATTTGTCATTGTTGGCGTCGAATTTTTCCTGCATGTGGGCGATCTGCGCCGGCTTCATCGACATCGCCAGCATGGCGATCGACGGCGCTGCCTTGTCGGTCATGACCAGCAGCTTTTTCTTGAGCTCGTCTTCATTGGCCAGCAGCTGGGCTTCGCTCACCGGTGCCATGACCTGTTTTTGCAGGCGTGTGAGCACCTGCACATAGTCCTTGAGCTGGGTCTGGCGATGCCAGGCAAACAGGCTGTCGATCTCTTTTTTCACCCACGGTTTTTGTTCAGCATCGAAATCGACGTAGTTATCCAGCCAAAAATAAGATATGGTTTCACCATTGCTGTAACCAAGCCGGGCTGCGCCACACCCGGCCAGCAGCGCGCCGAGTACAAATATACTGATCCAGGTGCAGAAGTTCCGCCCTGACCGCATGATAAGATTTCGCATCATTTCTAGATCTCGCCTATGAATATCGTCATTCTTGCTGCCGGAATGGGCAAGCGCATGCAATCCGCGCTCCCGAAAGTCTTGCATCCTCTTGCAGGCAAACCCCTGCTTACTCATGTAATCGACACTGCGCGCATGCTGCAGCCGACTTCGCTGTGCGTCATCTACGGCCACGGCGGCGAGATCGTGCCGAAG
>JBPBPY010000418.1:0-15768 GCA_050954505.1 Janthinobacterium lividum | reverse complement strand
GGCCGCTGGCAACCCGACCGGTGCTCGGATCGATGATGGCGACCTTGCCATCGGCCACCAGGTAATGGCGGTCGCGTTCGAACAGATGCAGTGCAGCCAGCGCTGAACAAAGCTGTTCCCGGCGCACCCGTGCCCCGCTTGGCGTCCCACCCATCTGCTGCCACAGCTGCTCGGCGGCGGCCCGTCCATCATCGTTGAGCCTGGCCACATGGGCCTGGTGATCGAGCTGAAATTGTCCCGCCTGCAGCTGGCTGGCCAGAAACAGCATTTGCCGGCACATCACCGCCTGGCCCTGCTGTTCGTCGCTCTGGCTCAGGATCATCGGCGTGCGCGCATCGTCGATCAGGATGTTGTCGGCTTCATCGATGATGGCCAGGCACAAGCCGCGCAGGCAACGCGGTGTGGAACCCTGGTTTTGCGTTTGCCGGGCATCGCGCGCCAATGCAAGATGGTCGCGCAGGTAGTCGAATACCAGTTCGCTGGCAGTGCAGTAGACGATGTTGGCGCGGTAGATCGACGCCCGCTGTATCAGTGGAACGTCGGAGCGGATCGCCCCCACCGTCAAGCCCAGGCCGGCGAACAATGCCTCCAGCGCCGCCGCATCGCGGCTGACCAGGTAATCGTTGGCTGTCACCACATGCACCGGCACGCCGGCCAGCGCGGCCGTCAGCGCCGCCAGCGACACCGCCAGGGTCTTGCCTTCACCAGTCTGCATTTCCACCAGGCGGCGTTCGAGCAGGTACCAGGCGGCGATGAATTGCGCGTCATGCAGGCGCACGCCCAGGTGATGAAACAGGCAGGCATCGAGCAGGGCGAAGACGTCGTGCAGCAGCGCCGGCACCAGACCGCGCGCATTGAGCTGTGGCTGCAGCTGGCGGATCGCTGCGCTCCAGGTGCCGATGTCACCTGCCTGCAAGGCCTGCCGGCGCGTGTGGATGGCGGCCAGGAACCGCAGTTGCCGCGCCCGCGAGGGCGCACCGCGCTGTCCCAGCATCGATCTGGCAACCTGGGCCGGGAAAAAGCGCCAGACCTGCTGGCCATGTTCGCGCTCCGGGAAGGCGCCATAGCGCACGCCCGGTTTCGGGATGAAGGCTTCGCGTGCCATCATTTGCCCTCCACCGAAAACACCCGGATGAACAACTGCCGGAAACGCCACAGCACCGTATCGGCCAGCGGCAGCGCCGGATGGTCCAGGCGGGCCCAGACCCGCGCACCGGTGCGCGCGCTGGGCTGCCGGGCAATGGCCAGGTCCATCACGTAGACCGGCTCCAGCAATTGCATGCCGTCCTTGTCGGCCGGGTCAGTGATCAGGCTGCCGCCGCCACGGTCACCCAGTGCACGGCTGGGCAAACGGCTGACTGCATCCGGATCGATGCGCAACAGCGTGGCATTGGCCACCGGTGCGCCGGCCTCGTCGGGCTTGATCGAAATGTCCTTGATGCCGGCCTTGACGCGGCCAATGTCATCCTGCGCAATCGCCACGCGCACTACCGTGGGACCGTCCGGCAGCACATAGCCGATCAAGGCGCCCTTGGAAATGTCGGAACCGAGAATATCGCCCGCATGCGGCAGCACGAACACGCCATCGATTTGCGCGCGCAGCACCAGGTGTTCGATGCGGTCGGCGACGTCGGCCAAATCGATCTTCAAGCGGTCGAGCGAAATTGTCGCGTTGGTACCCTTGATCGGTTCGGTGCGCCAATGGTCGTTCTGTTCGGTCTCGGCAGCGGCAACCTGCGCCTGCAGGCGGCGCTGCTTTTCCAGCAACTCCGGATCTTCCATGATCACCAGTGACTCGCCGGCATGCACACGCTGGCCGTCGAGCACGGTCAGCCTGGTGATGCGGCCGTCGCCATACGCACGCACCTGCGACTGCTCCGGCAGCCAGGTCACGCCCTGCACGACCGTACTGGCGGGAATCGGCAGCAGGCAAACCACGCCCACCACCGCCACCATGATCGCTGCCATGGTGAAGGTGTGCAGCGGGGTGCGCTGGCCGGATTCACCGGGACCGACCATTTCACCGAGCGCAGCCCAGAAAGGCTTGAGCAGCATGCTGTAGGCCATCCACAGCAGCACCACCAGCGCAATCGGCAGCGATTTCATCGCCAGCCATTTGACGATCAGCAGCGACACGAAGACCCGGTAGCCGGCCGACAGCGGCGCATAGAAGATGATCCACAAACGCGAGGTGAGCAGGCGTTCGGACGATGTCTCGCTGGTCGGCAGGCGTACCAGCCGGCGCAGCCGCACGATCCACCAGTGTTGGCTGCGCGAACCGAGATTGGGCAACTCGAGCAGGTCACAAAGAATGTAGTAACCGTCGTAGCGCAGCAAGGGATTGGCATTGAAGAGCAGCGTCGACAACCCACCTATGCTCATGATCACCAGCGCGGTATCGTGCACCACGCCGCTGCCGGTAGCCAGCCAGACCATCAGGGCCACGCTGGAAAGCAGCAACTCGGTAAAGATGCCGGCACTGCTGACGGCGGCACGCTGCCACTTGCTGGCAAATGCCGAAGCATCCGAGGCATCCACATACGGCACCGGCATCAATAGAAAACACGCCAGCCCCGCTTCGCGCACTTCGCCGCCCCAGCGGCGCACCGCCATGCCATGCGCCAGTTCATGGACCGCCTTCATGACGGGATAGGCCAGCCACGCAATGAACAGGCTGCGTGGCGTCAGCAGGCTGATGGCGGCATGCGAGCGGATCGACGACCATTCCAGCCCTGCCTGCAGCAGCGCGGCAAACATCAGCAGCGCCACCATCACGCCGGTAAACCAGTTCCAGATCAATGGCTGCAGGAATGCCAGCTTGTCGAGCAGGCCGGTTGGATTGAACAGTCCGAGCCGGAAGGAAAACGGATTGAGCTTGGCGTATTCGCCGCGCGCGCGCTGCTGCTGCACCTGCTGCTTGAGGATGGCCCAGTCCGGCACGGTGGTAAACAGGATCAGCCCGGCCTTGGCCAGGCGCGCCAGCAGTGAAATGACTTCTTCCTGCGAAGGCATGGCGTCGCCGCGCTTGTCGGCCAGCCCTTCCCACAGGTCGTCCATGGTGACTTCGCCATCGAGACGGCCGATCAGGTCATAGGTGCGCTGGTTGACGCGAAAGTGGCGCTTGGAGACCGGATGGCTCATCACGAACCAGGGTTCGCCGCGCAGGATCTGGCGCTGGATGCGGGTACCGGGATGAATGCGTCCGACCAGGGGCGCAACACGATACCAGTTCGGACTGTACAGTTGTGCCTGCATCAGCCGCCCCTGCTCCAGACCAGGAAATACAGCCGCTGCCAGCCACGCACCAGCCATTTCCAGCCGAACGCCTTCTGCCCGGTGGCGATCTTGGCCGCACCCTTGAGGCCTGGCACCAGCGCAGGCGCCGGCTGGTCCAGCACCGCTTCGACTTCGAAGCCATTCTGGTTTTCAGCCGACACGTTGGCCACCGGCATGATGCGCACGATATGGATGCGCAGCTTTTGCTCCGGCATGGCCGTCAGCATCAGGCTGCCTGCCTGCCCCACTTCGATATCGGCAATATCGCGCTCGGGCACGTCGACGATGACGCGAAAGCCGGTGCCTTCGGCCAGCGTCAGCAGGACGTCGCCGCGCTTGACCGGTGCCCCCATCATTTGCGTCAGGTCGCCCTTGATGACCACGCCATCGAAGGGCGCGATCATCTGGATGCGCCCGAGGCGTTCTTCGATCAATTCCTTTTGCGCCAGCAGCGAGTCGAGCTTGGCGCGATGGACCACCACCTGGGCGCGGTCATACTTGGCCATGGCTTCGGCAACGCTGTTTTCTTCCTGTGCCGCTTCGGCCACCAGGCGCCGCTGTTCGGAGCGCAGGCTGTCGTCGCTGAGTTCGGCCAGCGACTGCCTGGCCTTGACGATGTCGCCGGGGCGCACCCGCACGGTCTTGAGAAAACCGTCGATGGGTGCGGTAATGATGCGCTGGGTGTAGGCTTCAAGCCGGGCCTGGCCAGCCACTTCATTGGTTACCGGCAGGACGATGATGCCGGCCACCAGGACCAGGGCGGCTGCAATGGCGCCATAACGCCAGCGCGTGGCACGTTCATCGAGCGCATCGATCTGGCGCCGGCACCACTGGCGTGCGCGCTTGAGCGGCGGCAGCGACAGGCGCCACTTCAGTTCCAGCAGCGGGCTGGCCTGCTGTGCCAGCGCCGCCAGCACCTCCAGCTGTTCGGCATCGTCGGCGACCACGCGCTGGCGCTCGAAGGTGATGGCGCCGACAATCCGTGCATCATGGCCGAACGGCACCGTGATGGCGCGGGTCAGTGCGCTGATCTGCGCCAGCTTGGCATGCGCCAGCACGATATGGGGAAATTCGGCATGCGGCTGCGGGAAAACGATGGCCACGTCCTGGAGAATGCTTTCCTGCATCGCCGCCAGCAATTCCGGCAGCATGGCGGCCGACGGCAGTTCAGAAAAACCCGAGACGGCGGCAATCTGGATGGTGTTTTTGTCGACAAACCCGATGCTCACGCGGTCGTACTGGAACGCAAATGCCAGGCCCGAGACGAATTCCAGCATCAAGGTCTGGAAATCTTCCGTCTTGAGCAGCGGCCGTATCAGCGGGAACAGATCGACAGGTTGCATGTCTGGTTATTCGACTAAGGTAGTGAGGTGGGACGACATCGGAAACGCGACCGCGCCGGGCGGGATCTGCCGCGACGTGAATTCATTTTATTTCCTAATATCATTATTGTCACAGGAAAATAAAAAATAATTTCCCCAAAACAACAAATTCCCGTCAAACCTTGTCATTCACACCATACGACGTACCTTGAGGAATGTTGAGTGAACTAAATGCATTCTATTGCCACTCATCAACAGGAACAGCGGTGGGCATCGTGCGAACGACGATATCCGGCAGGGTGCCAGTCGCTTTCAAATCATCCAGAAAGGATATTTCCTGTGACTATCTCCGCCTACACCGTACACGTCAATACCGGCACCCGCCGCTACGAATACATCACCATGGTCCAGCATGGCGCCGACGCGATCGTGGCCGCCATTGAGCGTTTCGGCATTTGCGCCGTTTCGGTATGCCGCCTGGTCGTGACCCATCACGCGCCGATTCTCGCCGCTTGAATCCAACTGCTCGAGTCTGGCCACCCGAGTCTGGCAACCAGCAGCTGGCTGCATGAACCTGGTGCCTGAATTTCAGCGACCTGGAGCGGGCATTCTGCATTCAGCCGTGTGAGCCTGGCGCCTGGATTCGGCAATCCGAATTCGGCCGTGCGAGATTGGCAGCATCAGCCTGGCAAGGCAAGCCGCGGTCCGGGTCCGCCAGCAAATGGCGCAACGACGGCGCGGCTCTCCAGGATGTTCAGGCTGGACCGATACCGGCAAACAAGGCTTGTTCGCTGGCCAGGTCCGACCCGGCCGCCAGCCGGCGTTTTTGCGCCGCTGCAAAGTCCAGCATGCGGTCAATGCACACCACTGCCGCAGCGGCGGTTGGCGCATCGACTTCGATGGCATTGGCGCCTGACTCCAGCACCGCCGCCAGGTTGCGCAAGCCATTCATTGCCATCCAGGGGCAAAATGCGCAACTCTTGCAGGTAGCGCTGTTGCCGGCCGTCGGCGCGGCAATCAAGTGTTTCCGGGGCGCTGCCTGCTGCATCTTGTAGAGGATGCCCTGGTCGGTCGCAACGATGAAGGTGGTTGCCGGCAGATCCCGCACGGCGGCAATGAGTTGCGAGGTCGAGCCAACGACGTCGGCCTGGGCAATGACGTCCAGCGGCGATTCCGGGTGCACCAGCACACCTGCGTCGGGATATTGCGCGCGCAGGTCGCGTAATTCCTGACTCTTGAATTCATTGTGCACAATGCAGGACCCCTGCCACATCAGCATGTCGGCGCCGGTCTGGCGCTGGATGTAATTGCCCAGGTGGCGGTCGGGTGCCCACAGGATCTTCTTGCCCTGGCCATGCAGATGGCGCACGATGTCCAGGCCGATCGACGAAGTCACCATCCAGTCGGCGCGCGCCTTGACCGCCGCGCTGGTATTGGCATACACCACCACGGTGCGATCCGGATTGGCATCGCAAAAGGCGGCAAACTCATCGGCGGGACAGCCCAGATCGAGCGAGCAGGTCGCGTCCAGGTCGGGCATCAGCACAGTCTTTTCGGGACTGAGGATTTTCGCCGTCTCCCCCATGAAACGCACGCCTGCCACAACCAAAGTCCGGGCTGCATGGTCGCGTCCGAAGCGTGCCATTTCCAGTGAATCCGAAACACATCCGCCGGTTTCCTCGGCCAGCGCCTGCAACTCGGCATCGACATAATAGTGAGCCACGAGAACCGCATTGCGGACCTTGAGCAGATGGCGGATCTTGTCCTTGAGTGCAGCGCGTTCCTGCGCGTCGGGCGCCTCGGGGACGCGGGCCCAGGCCGAATCGGTCTGGCATGTGGCAGCAGGAAAACCAGGGCGATCGAACTCGACGATCTTGGTGGTGGGATTCATGATGGATTCAAGGAGTGGAAAAAGACCCTCATGGCCAGCGGTGTGAGGCAGTGGCAGGGTGAGCAGGAACGGCTTGGGCCCAGCTGCGATGAATGCGTTGGTCAAAGCCTTCAATGAGCAAAAAAACGAAGCAAAAAAACGAAGCAGAAAACCGCAGCAGAACGCGCAACATAAAAACGCGGTATGAAAGCGCAGCACAAAAGCGAGACAAAAGTGCGGCACTGAAGCACGAAATGAAAGCACAACATAAAAGTGCAACAAAAGGCGCAGCCAAAAAACCCGCCAGCAGGCCAATGGCGAAAATAGGATCCCGCTCGCCCTGCTCAAGTCTTTAATTTCTATACAGAAATCTCAGTTCCTGCTTCGAGTTGTCTGCATTTTAACGAGTTTGCAAAAGTGCTACAACTTTTGGAACCAATCATAATTTCTTTCCTACTAAACAACATAAAACTGTTGTCAGATCGACAAAATAATGGATAATGAGTCATATCAGATTGACCAGTTCATGATCTTGATCGGGATCTTGATGTGCAGTTGGTTCGGATTTGTTGATTTGGTCGTGTAAAGAATGTCTTGATTGGAGCAAGAACATGGAACTTACCCTCGGCAGGACCCAGACAAGCGCCCGTTCGCTGGCCGGCATCACGGCAAGCCAGATGGAACCGGCCAGCCGGCAGCAAGGCAATGGCATCGGCATTGCCAGTCAGGCGCATTTACGGCTGATACGGCGCGGTCTTGCCGAAAGCAGCACGCAGAACCCGCTTACCTCCGAACACGACAGCCTGGCGCTGGATAATGCGCTGGCTACCCTGTTCCTGCGCAATAACTGGTTTTTCACCAGCGTGGTTGAACGGGCCATCGTACCGATCAAGGAAATCGTCATCCCGATCTTGCGCAAGGTTTTCCTGCATAAGAAGTATCCCAACTGTTTTCCGGTGCCGACCACGGGCGAACTGGCCTTGTTCAATTGTTTTTGCTACAGCACCGATGCCCGGGCCGGTTACTTTGCCTACCGCAGCGATGTCCTGCACGGCACGCCGCAACAGGGTCTGGTGCCGGTGCCCAAGACTCCCGAGGAAATCCAGGGCTTGATTGATTATTACAGCGGCCATGTATTCGGCAAGCTCGGCGACGGCAAGACCTTCGAGGCAAAATGGAGCGCCGTCAGCGACTTTTGCACCTTCATCGACAACCCATCGTGCTTCAGTGCCAAGGTGCTCAAGCTCGATGACATCGAGTTCATCCAGCCGGCGGTGCGCGCCTCGATCAGCGAGCAGCTGCTTGCCTGCCGCGCCCCGGCCCAACACCTCGGCAGCCAGGACAGCAGCGCCGCTGCGGCAATGCCGCAAGCAGCACAGGCAGGAGCCACCATCCACCCGTTTTCCGGCCCGATCCAGCGGCGCGAACGCAGCGTGCCGCTGGCACTGGAACCCATTGACCCACGCAAGGACATCCGCGCCCGCAAGGTGGACTTTTTCTGGTACGACGCGCTGGAACAAAAGACTGCTTCGGCAGGCAAGCCGCACGCACTGCCTGCAGGCAGCGCCAGCCGCGTCGAGGCTGCGGCACAACCGTATGGCAATGTCAGTGTATCTGCGCAAAGCGTGCTGCTGACTGCACGCCATCTTGGACGCGTCACGGCGCTGAATGATTTGCAAAAACTCGGGGCGCTGGCATTTTCGCGCTCGCTGGCCCAAGGTGGACCATCGTTCAAGGACGCGATGCAGCTTGCACAGCGTGTTGCGCTGCCTGAACTGGCAAGCCGGGATGCCAGCCTGGTGCCGAACAGCTGGCTGGAAAGCCTGCCCGAACTGGCACGGTTGTCCAGCAAGTATCCTGATTTGCTGTAAAGCATGCGGCGCAGTATTCGCACCGCTCATGAAAATCTTGAACAAATGGAACTTTATTTCCCCCAAACCACTAATAAGGGAGATTTCACCAGGTTCACACATTAAAAAGAGCGAATGATGCCCTCAATCCAATCCAGCAGTCATGTTCATACGCCGGCGCGCCCCCGGCCAGTCGCTGACAGCGATACCGCTTCGTCAGCACCAGCGCTGCCTTCGCAGGCCGATAGCGCGGTCAATCAGCACCCGGACTTGCGCAACAAGAGAGGCCAGGTGTTGCAAAGCCAGCTGTTGGCACAAGGCAGGCAGCTGAGCAACAAGCCGGTGGCCATGGCAAGCGCTGCGTCGGAAACCGATGATGGCGGCATGGGCAGCGATTATGCGGAAAACGCCGACAATGCGCCGCCAGCGGCCATGCCTGCCGGCCGCGACAGCAGCCCGGTGCCGGCCATCAAGACCAATACGGCCGAACATGGTGAAACGGGTCATGAAGGACCGGCGCAGCATCAGACAGACAACGAGCTGCAGAAGCCGGCTACGACCGCATCCAGAATCGCCGACGCCGCTTCGTTTGTCTCTGTTGGCGCCGCTACGGCGGGCGCCGTTGCCACTGTTGCCGGTGTCCTGGAAGCCGGCACCGTCGTGGCTATCCCGTTTACCCCATTTACCTTCGGCGCGGCCGCAGCCCTGGACGCCGTCAGCCTGGCAGGCATGGCCGTGAGCCTGGGTGCCAACCAATATGACAAGCTGATCAATCATGCCAAGGGCGACCAGGGCTCGCCGTCATTTGGTGAAGTGCATGCACAGGCTGTCAATGAGGCCCGTACAACGGCAAAGCAGCTAAAACGGGACAAGACTGCCGATGGCGAAAAGCCGTTGGAGTCCGGCAAGGGCTACATGGATACGGCCAAGGATGCGCTATCCACCATTGGCAGCCTGGCATCGGCTGCCTCGCACCTGCCGTTGCCAGGCAGGATGCCGATGGTTGGCTGAACAGCGGTTCCAAAGGCATGGCAACGGGCGGGTCTGGGGGTTTCCAACGCTGACGGAAAAGGCGGAAATAAATTCCATACAGAAACAAATAATGTTACCATCGAAGCATTCTACATAGATTCCGGACCGCGATGACGACTCTTACCTCACCTTATTCGTATCGGGACGCCAAGCGCCGGCGCTGCGAACTTGCACTGCAGGTCGATCATGCGCCGGTGTCGCTGGCTTATGAAGATATCGTCTTGCTGGCAGCGAATATCTGCGGTACGCCCATGGCGCTCATCACGGTGCTGGACTGTAACCATCAACATATTCTGGCCTGTGTCGGCATGACGCGCCAGCAGACGCGGCGGGAAAATGCCTTCTGTACCCACGCGCTGCTCAAGCCCGACACGGTCATGGTGGTGCCCGACGCACGCCTGGACGAACGTTTCAAACACAATCCGCATGTCTTTGGAGCGCCGTATCTGCGTTTCTACGCCGGCGCGCCCATCATTACCAAGGATGGTTTTCCCATCGGTACGGTATGCGTGGTCGATCTGGTCCCGCGCAAGCTGCAGGCCAGCGAACTGATCGCCCTGCAGGCATTGGCGCGGGCAACGGCCAGTCTGATGGAAGCCAACGAAACTGTGCAAAAGCTCGACAAACCCAAGGACTTCGACACACTCTCGCCGGCATTTCCCTAGACCGCGGCAAACCATGGCAATGCGCGTGCCGCAGCGCCCCACGGGGGCGCACTGGCTGCGCAGCCCGGCCGCTGCACCGCATGGCAAAGCCCCGCGGTAAATCGACACTTCAGGCCGGCAAGGCAATCGCGGCACGGTAACCCGCTGGCGCCGGCAAAAGGCGACAATGCCACGTTTGCTGCTGCGGCCAGCAGCGCTGATCGTCAAGCTGCACCGTGTTCAACCTGCGGTCGAAACACACATCGGCAGGCGCCAGCCGCAACCCCAGACCGCACGCTTTCATCACCGCTTCCTTGCTTACCCAGTGTTCGGTTACCGCCTCGGGCTGCCGATCGGCAGGCAGCAGCGCGACCTGCCTCGACTCCGCCGGCGCCAGAATGTATTGCAGCAGTTGCGCCGACAAGTCAGCAGGGTCGAGCAGGCGCTCGAGGTCGGCACCGACCGGTGTGCGTGCCAATGCCAGCATGGCATGGCCATCGCTGTGGCTGAGGCTGAAAAACCAGCCGGGATGATCGGGCAGGTCCGGCTTGCCAAGCAGGTTGGCGCCAAAACGCAAACGTGCTGCCCCGGCGCGCGTGGCCGCACCGTGCGGGGAAAACGCCAGCCGGGCAGCGCCGGGGTTTTCCACCGCCAGCCAGTGCGCCAGGCGCAAGCGCATGCCGGCATGCGCCGCCAGATAGCGCTGCGCATCGCGCGGCCGGCGCAGCGATGCCATGCGGTGGCGCTCATTGTCGTCCAGCAGTGCCTGCTGCGCTACCGGCGTCAACGGCTGATCCTGCGCTGCCAGGGACCAGAAATCGACCACCAACTGCGCCGGCGGGCCGGCCAATTCACCCAATGCATGCGCCAGCATGCCGGCGTGGACACGACTCGAACCTGCGCCAGGATTGTTTCGGCTGCCTGGCCCTGGCATTGGTGACTCGGCTTGCCGGAGCAATGCGCTGGCCTCCTCTTGCCTGGTACTCATGCACACAGGCCCAGCGTGCGGCTCATGCACGTGATGTTTTCTTCGATCAGGATCAGGTTTTCATGCGTTCCGGGGACCACACGCATGGTGCTTTCGGCGCGCGCCGCCGTATGTGCGAGCCAGTTGCTGTCGCGCCGGCGGGCCGGGTCGGTCTGATGGGCAAAGAAGACATGCAGCGGCGCCTTGATATGCCCGGGCTGGAAACCGTCGATGAGGGCAATCTGGCGCTCCTGCACTTCGTATTGCTGGCGGAAAAACGCCACGTCGTCCGTATTCAAGCCCAGTTCATCCTGCAGCAGATCGGGTGCCGCCGCCAGGGCGCGTTCGAGCTGCGCGCCACCATGCTCGGCAAGGTAGGCGGCGCAACGCTGGCGGGCATTGGCATCGAGCGGACTTTGGGCCCAGGCCTCGCCCTGCATGCTGGTCAGTGCCCAGACCATGAAGGTTTCAAAGCGGCGTGGCTGGCTGAGCTGATACAACAGGCTGTCGAAGATCGCCACCCAGGCAATCTCGCGCCCGGCCTGCTCCAGCATTTCGGCGATCCGGAAAGCCAGCACGCCGCCGAGCGACCAGCCGGCCAGATGCACCGCGCCGTCAGGCTGGTGCTGGGAGATCTGCGCCATGTAGGTTCGGCACAGGCTGTCGAGATCGTGGTCGGTGCAGGGCAAGCCGGCCATTTCCGCCGATTGCAGCGCATGCACCGGCCAGGCCGGATAGAAGCGGGCGGCAAGCTTGCGATAACAAAATACCGTGCCGCCGGCCGGATGCAGCAACCAGACCGGCGGCTTCGGCGTGCCGCCGGCAGATCGTCCCGGTTTGAGCGGCACCAGCAGCCGGGCCGATGAACGCCCGCTGTCGATGACCGCCGCCAGTGCGCCGATGGTCGGGGTCTGGAACAACTGCGAGACCGGCATCGGCCTTGCCAGGATGCTCTCGAAAGCGGCATTGATGCGCGCCATCAGCCGCACGGCAAGCAGGGAATGGCCACCGAGCGCAAAGAAATCTTCATCGCGGCCGACCTGCCGGCGTTCCAGCAGCTGGCACCAGAGGGGTTCGAGTTGCTGCTCGCTGGCGCTGGCTGCCAGCGCACCTTCGACGCCGCTGTCTTCCTGCGACCAGCTGACCAGATCGAGCGCTGCACGGTCGAGCTTGCCGCTGCGATTGCGCGGCAGCGATGTGACGAAGACAAAATGGGCCGGCACCATATAGCCCGGCAATACGGCAAGCAGGGCACTGCGCAAGCTTGCGGCCGTGGCCGGCGCCGGCAGCACGCTCCGGCAGACATTTGCCTCTGCCGCCGTGCCCAGCGGTTCGCGCAGCTGTTGACGAACCACATAAGCCACCAGGCGCGGGTCGCCCGCGGCGGTCTTTTGCATCACCACCACTGCCTCGGCCACTGCCGGCAGCTCGGTCAGCGCAAACGCGATTTCGCTTGGTTCGATGCGATAGCCGCGCAGCTTGACTTGGGAATCGATGCGGCCGATGTAGTCGATATTCCCGTTGGGCAGGAACCGCGCCAGGTCGCCGGTGCGGTACAGCCGTGCGCCGGCTTGCTGGCTGTGCGGATTGGGAATGAAGCGCTCGGCCGTCATGTCGGGCTGGTTCAGGTAACCGCGCGCCAGCCCTTCACCACCAAGATACAGTTCGCCAGTCACGCCGATGGGAACCGGTTGCAGATTGGCGTCGAGAATGTAGGTCTGGGTATTGGCAATCGGCTTGCCGATCGGCGGTGGCCGGCGAGCGTCGCCGGCGACGGCATGCACGGTGGCGCACACCGTCACCTCGGTGGGGCCATAGGCATTGATGACGGTCAGCTGTTGCGACCATGGCGCAATGATGGCCGGGTCGCAGCGCTCGCCGGCCACGACCAGCGTTTTCAGGCAAGGCAGCCGCGCCAGTGGCAGTGCAGCCAGTGCCGAAGGGGTCAGTGTGACCAGCGCAATCTGGTAATGGCGCAGCGTGCGCAGCAGGTTCTCGCCCGGCAGCAGGGCGTCGCTGGAGGCCAGGTACAGGCGCGCGCCCATGGTCAGGGCGGTGAAGATTTCGGAGACGGCGGCATCGAACGTCAGCGATGCCCACTGCAGCACATTCATGCCGGCTTTCACGCCGAACGCATCCTGCTGGGCATACACCAGATTGGTCAAGCCGCCGTGGTGGATCAGCGTCCCCTTGGGCTGACCGGTGGTGCCCGAGGTGTAGATCACATAGGCCAGGTTGTTGGGGTCGGTGCGCAGCAGCGGATTATCCTGCGACAGCGGCAGGCGCCACAGGGTTTCGTCATCGAGGCACAGTTTCGGCACCGTCCCGCATTCGTGGCGCGCAGCCAGTGCCTGCTGGGTCAGCAGCAGCCGCGGCCTGGCGCTGGCAAACACCGACGCAAAGCGCGTTGCCGGCATGGCCGGGTCGAGCGGCAGGTAGGCGCCGCCCGCCTTGAGCACGCCGAGAATGCCGACGACCATGTCGATGGAACGCTCGATGCAAAGGCACACCAGGTCGTCATGGCCAATGCCGAGGGCGCGCAGATGGTGGGCCAGCTGGTTGGCGCGGCGGTTGAGTTCATCGTAGCTCAAGCTCTGGTGCTCGAACACCACGGCGACTTCATCCCGGTAGCGCCGCACGCACGCTTCGAAGAGTTGCTGGATGGTCTGGTCGCGCGCGCGGGTGACCCGGGTTTGATTCCATTGGCCGAGAATCTGCTGCTTTTCATCTGCGCGCAGCCAGTCCAGTTCAGCCAGTGCCAGCTGCGGGCGCTCGCTGACCTGTTCCAGCATATGATGAAAATGCTGGCCGAAGCGCTCGATGGTTTGCGCTTCGAACAGGTCGGCATTGAAAATGAAGCGTGCCTGCAGTCCAGGTGCGCCAGGCGCCAAACCTTGCGCAAGCTCGGTCACCTGCAAGGTCAGGTCGAAGCGCGCTACCGGCAGCGGGTCGAGGTCGAGCGTATGCGCCACCAGGCCATCGAAGTGCTCGGTGGCAGCCTGCCCGTTCTGCAAGACAAACATGGCCTGGAACAGCGGCGTCTGTGCGCCCTGGCGCTCGGGCTCCAGTTCCTGGACGATCTGTTCGAATGCAATGTCCTGGTTGGCATAGGCGCCCAGCGCCATTTCCCGGGTCTGCAGCAGCAGATCGGCAAACGATTGCGTCGACTGGCCGTGAAGGCGAAAACGCAGGACCAGGGTATTGACGAAAAATCCGATCAGGTCCGCGACTTCGCTGCGCTCACGGTTGGCAACCGGCGTGCCGACGCTGACATCGTCCTGCGCGCTGTAGCGTCCGAGCAGCAATGCATACACCGACGACAGCACCATGAACAGGCTGGTACGGGTAGCCAGCGCCAGCGTCTGCAAGCGCGCCGCCAGCGTGCCATCGATCTGCAGGTCGATGCAGGCTCCGCGCCCCGAGTTGACTGCCGGGCGCGGGTGGTCGGTGGGCAGCGTCAGGCTGGCTGGTGCGCCGGCAAGCTCGGTGCGCCAGTAGTCCAGCTGACGCTGGTGGACCGAACCCTGCTGCCAGTGCTGCTGCCAGACAGCGTAATCGACGTACTGCACCGGCAGCACCGGCAACAGCGGTGCGGTATCGTGCAGGCGGGCGTGATAAAACGCCGCCAACTCACGTGCCAGAATGGCGCTGGACCAGGCGTCGGCAGCGATATGATGCACTGTCAGCAGCAGCCAGTGCTGTTCTTCGCCAAGGCATAGCAGCTGCGCGCGCAGCAAGGGCGCCGCGCGCAGATCGAAGGGCCGCAAGCCTTCTTCGGCAGCCAGCTGCCTGGCCCTGGCCGTGCGCTGGTCTGCCGGCAAATGCCGCAGGTCGACGAGCGGGCAATGAAGCTGCGCAAAGGGCGCAATGCGCTGCACCGGCTGGCCATCGACACGCTCGAATGCAGTGCGCAGGACTTCATGGCGTGCCACGATGTCGTTGAGCGCTGCCACCAGCAGCCCGCTGTCCAAGGCGCCTTGCAGGCTGATTGCATGCGCCATGTTGTAGAGAGCGCCGTGCTGTTCGAACTGATCGACGATCCATAGGCGCTGCTGGGAAAACGACAATGGCCAGCTCCGGCGGCGGTCCACCACCGGCATTGGCTGCAGGTCCAGCGCAGCGCCCTCGAGGGCGGCGTCGTGGCCGGCATCGGTGGCGCCGGCAGGCGCATCCTGCAGCTGCAAGGCCAGCCGCGCGGCCAGTTCGCGCAGCGTCGGCGACTCGAACATGGCGCGCAGCGGCAAGGACACGGCAAATGCGCGGCTGATGTGCGCCATTGCCTTGGTTGCCAGCAGCGAATGACCACCCAGGGCAAAGAAATTGTCGTCGCGGCCTATGCCGCCCTGCCCCAGCACAGCCGACCAGATTTCGGCCATGCGGGTTTCCAGCACGGTGGCCGGCGCCTCGAAGGCCCGTGAGGTTTCCTGCCATGGCAACCGCGCCAATGCCGGCCTGTCGATTTTGCCATTGGCATTGCGCGGCAAATGCGCCAGCAGGATGAATTGCGAAGGCACCATGTACGGCGGCAGGTGGTGCGCCATCTCACGGCGCAGTGCGTCTTCCGCTTGCCCCATGCCCTGCGCGAAGGGCATGTCCCGCGCCGCCCAGTAAGCGACAATCTGCAGTTCGCCCAGCGGGCTGGTGCGCGCAATGGCCACCGCTTCTTCCACGCCTTCGCAGCGCTGCAGCCGGGTTTCGACCTCGCCCAGTTCCAGGCGCTGGCCGCGGATCTTGATTTGCTGGTCGCGCCGGCCAAGGTACTCGATCACGCCGTCAGCCCGTAGCCGGCCGCGGTCGCCGGTGCGGT
>JBPBPY010000443.1:0-15797 GCA_050954505.1 Janthinobacterium lividum | reverse complement strand
CCTGGTTCGGTGATTGTCGACATGGCTGTCGAGCAGGGCGGCAACTGCCCGCTTTCCGAGCTGGGCCAGACCGTCACCCGGCATGGCGTCATCATCATCGGTTTGCCCGACCTGGCCACGCTGGTGGCTGCCGATGCCTCGGCGCTGTATGCACGCAATGTCCTCGACTTCCTCAAGCTGGTGGTCGACGACCAGGCCGCGCTGGTGATCAACCGCGAAGATGAAATCGTCGCCGCCACGCTGCTTTGCCAGAATGGCGAAGTGCTGCGCAAATAACCGGGAGAGCATCATGGAAATCAGTCATACCGTCATCAACCTGATCATCTTCGTGCTGGCGATCTATGTCGGCTACCACGTCGTCTGGACCGTCACGCCGGCCCTGCACACACCGCTCATGGCGGTCACCAATGCCATTTCCGCCATCGTCATCGTTGGTGCCATGCTGGCCGCCGGCCTGACCGAAGGCCTGCTTGGCCAGGTCATGGGCACGCTGGCCGTGGCGCTGGCTGCGGTGAATGTCTTCGGCGGTTTCCTGGTCACCCAGCGCATGCTGGAAATGTTCAAGAAAAAAGAACCGAAAACCAAGCCGGCCCCCGAAGCGGCCAGCGCTTCGCTGGCCCGGTCAGGGGAGCAATCATGAACCTGGAATTCGTCAGCCTGAACCTGGTCACCATGCTGTACCTGGTGGCGTCGGTCTGTTTCATCCAGGCGCTCAAGGGCTTGTCGCATCCCTCGACTGCGCGGCGCGGCAATACCTTCGGCATGAGCGGCATGGTCATTGCCGCGGTGACCACCGTGGCACTGATTCTCAAGCTGCGCGCGCAAATGGGCAGCGGCGGACCCGGCATGATGCTGCTGGTGGCAGGCGTGGTGGTGGGCGGCGGCATTGGCACCATGCTGGCCAAGCGGGTGGAAATGACCAAGATGCCGGAGCTGGTGGCGGCCATGCACTCGCTCATCGGGCTGGCGGCGGTGTGCATTGCAGTGGCTGCAGTGGCCGAGCCGTGGGCGTTCGGCATTGCCGGCCACGGTGTGGCAATTCCCTTTGGCAACCGGCTTGAACTGTTCATCGGCACCATCGTCGGCGCCCTGACGTTCTCGGGCTCGGTGATCGCCTTCGGCAAGCTCTCCGGCAAATACAAATTCCGCTTGTTCCAGGGCGCGCCGGTCAGCTTCAAGGGCCAGCATTTCATCAACCTCATCATTGCCGTCGGCATGGTCGGGCTGGGACTGATCTTCTGCTTTGCGCCCGGTATCGACGCTGCCTGGCTGCCCTTCGTGTTCATGGCCATCCTGGCTTTCGTGCTTGGCGTGCTGATCATCATTCCCATCGGCGGCGCCGACATGCCGGTGGTGGTTTCGATGTTGAACAGCTATTCCGGCTGGGCCGCAGCCGGCATCGGTTTTTCGCTGAACAATTCCATGCTCATCATTGCCGGTTCTCTGGTCGGCTCTTCGGGTGCAATCCTTTCGTACATCATGTGCAAGGCCATGAACCGCTCGTTTTTCAATGTCATCCTTGGCGGGTTCGGCGGTGCACCGGCGCAGGAAGGCGCAGCTGGCCAGGCGGCCCGGGCGGTGAAGTCCGGTTCCGCCGACGACGCCGCCTTCTTGATGAGCAATGCGGAAACCGTCATCATCGTGCCTGGCTACGGCCTGGCGGTGGCGCGCGCCCAGCATGCATTGAAGGAGCTGACGGAAAAGCTGACGCACAAGGGCGTGACGGTGAAGTATGCCATCCATCCGGTGGCTGGACGCATGCCCGGCCACATGAACGTGCTGCTGGCCGAAGCCGAGGTGCCCTACGACCAGGTCTTTGAAATGGAAGACATCAACAGCGAATTCGGCCAGGCCGATGTGGTGCTGGTGCTCGGTGCCAATGACGTCGTCAATCCTGCAGCCAAGGACCCGAAGTCCTCGATTGCCGGCATGCCCATTCTCGAGGCCTACAAAGCCAAGACCGTGATTGTCAACAAGCGTTCGATGGCAGCCGGGTATGCCGGACTCGACAATGAACTGTTTTACATGGACAAGACCATGATGGTGTTTGGCGATGCCAAGAAGGTCATCGAGGACATGGTCAAGGCAGTGGAATAGCGGGCGCAGGCAGTTGCCACAGGTCCGGCGTGAGCGCGGGCATGTTCCTGCTACCCTTCTGGCCGCTTCGATGAACAGGCACCGCAGTGTCGCCACTGCGGTGCCTGTGTCGCTTTGGCAGTGCGCTTTACGGCCTGCGACCAAACATCATTGATTCGCCCAGCAACTGCTTGAGTGGCGCACATCCATCCACCAGCCCCAGTGACAGTCCCAGCAGGCTTTGCCGCAGGCTGCCGTCGGCACTGCTGGCAAAGATGCGCGCCATGGTATCGGTCAGCCGCACCATGGTGCCGCGGTCGTTGCGCCGCGCGCTGGCAAAACGCGCCAGCGTCTGCGGCGTGGCACTGCGCGCCAGCATGCCTGCCAGCACGGCGGCATCGCGCAATCCGAGATTGAGCCCCTGGCCAGCCACTGGATGGAGCGTCTGTGCGGCATTGCCGATGCTGACGCTGCGTGGCGTTTGGGCCCCACCGAATTTCAGGCCCAGTGCATAGGTGCTGCGCGCGCCGGTGGACACGAACCGTCCCAGGCGCTGGCCAAATGCTTCCTGCAGCTGGGCCAGAAAAGCGCCATCCGGCAAGCGCATCAGCGCCTCGGCACGCCGCGGCCGAACACACCACACCAATGCGTAGCCGTCGTCCTGCGGCAGCAGTGCCAGCGGACCCTCTTCGGTGAAACGCTCGAAGGCGCGGGCAGCCGGCGCTGTACTGACCTTGACGAAGGCAATCACGGCGGTCTGGTCATAACTGCCGCTGCCAGGCGCTGCAGGTGCCAGCAGGGCAGGGGCGGCGCCTGGCCTTGATACTGCCCGCGACGGCGATGGCGCCACAGCATCGGCACCGGCGCCGGCACCGGCAAACATGCCGCCCTCGGCAACCACCATCAGGTTTGCCTGAATGGCCGGCCGGTGCGCCAGCTGCAGCCGCACGCCGTCGGCATGTTCTTCGCTGCCCAGCATCATGGCCGGGCGCAGCGGGCTCACGCCTGCATTCTCGACTGCTTGCGCCAGTGCCGCCACCAGGTCGCCGTAGCGGATCACATATCCCAGTGCAGGCACGCCGAAGTCCTGGGCAGTAATCAGGGTGCGCCCCAGGCTGCCGCGGCGTGAAACGTGGATTTCGCGGATCGGCGTGGCACCGCCCTGGCTGCCTTGGCCGGACTGCCGGGCACCGGAGTCGGCCATCCGGCAGCCATGGCCATGTTGCTCGGCGCGGGTGTCCTGCCAGGGCCACGCGCCTATCTGCTCAAGCAACTGGCGGCTGCCGTGCGAGACGGCAATCGAGCGCGGGTCGCGCGTGGCGACGTCGAGTTCCCGGCCATCGAGCAAGGCCACGCGCGCCGGTGCCATGCCCTGCCTGACCAGCATCGCGGCCAGCGCCAGCCCCACCGGTCCGCCGCCACAAATGGCCACATCATGGCGGGCAAGGGCATCGAATACGGTATCGTCGACTGCCATCAGTGCTTCATCAAGGTTTCGATGTCGGCCACCGACTTCGGCGCATCGGAAAGGATTGTGCATCCATCGGTGCTGACCAGGGCATCGTCCTCGATACGAATGCCAATGTTCCAGTATTGTTCCGGCACGCCTTCGGCGGGACGCACGTAAATGCCCGGCTCGACGGTCAGCGCCATGCCGGCCTCGAGCGTGCGCGAAAGCCGCGCGGCGCCATCGACAGACGGGTCGAGATAGTCCCCCACGTCATGCACGTCCATGCCCAGCCAGTGGCTGGTACGGTGCATGTAGAACTGGCTGTAATTGCCGTTGGCAATCACGTCATCGAGCGAGCCGACCTTGTTGGCGTCGAGCAGGCCGGTATCGAGCATGCCCTGTGCCAGTACCTTCAATGCCGCTTGATGGGCATCGACAAAGCGTTTGCCCGGGGCAATGGCGTTGATGGCCGCATATTGCGAGGCCAGCACGATTTCATAGAGCGCTTTCTGCGGCCCGGAAAAAATGCCGTTGGCAGGAAAGGTACGGGTGATGTCGGAGGCATAGCTGTCGAGCTCGCAGCCTGCATCGATGAGCACCAGGTCACCGTCGCGCAGCACGGCGTCGCCGGCACGGTAATGCAGCACGCAGGCATTGGCGCCGGTGGCAACGATCGAGGTATACGCAGGAAACTGTGCGCCGTTGTAGCGGAATTCATGCAGCAACTCGGCTTCCAGCTGATATTCGCGGTGTCCCGGGCGCGCCATGCGCATGGCACGCGCATGCGCGTCGGAGGCGATGCGGGCGGCGCGCTGCATGGTGCCGATCTCGTGCAGGTCCTTGATCAAGCGCATTTCATTGAGCAGCAGCTTGATGTCGTAGGCGGCAGGCGGCGCCGATACACCGCTGCGCACCAGGGCCCTGACGGCGCCCAGCCAGCCTTGCATGCGCGTGTCGAGCGCAGCCTCGCTGCCGAAGGCATAGTACAGCGCTGGCCGGTCAGCCATCAGGCCCGGCATTTCCTTGTCCAGTGTATCGATGTCGGCGGCGGCGTCGAAGCCGAACTGCAGGCGGGCGGCCTGCGGACCGTAGCGATAGCCATCCCAGATTTCGCGCTGCAGATTCTTTTCCCGGCAAAACAGGATGCTCTGGTTGCCCTCCGGGCGCGCAATCAGCACCAGGCAGGCTTGCGGCTCGGTGAAACCGCACAGGTAATAGAATGAACTGTCGTGCCGGTAAGGGTAATCGGCATCGGCATTGCGCATGACTTCGGGCGCAGTGAAAACGATGGCAAGGCCACCGCCCCGGGCCGACATCTGCGCCAGCAGGCGCTCGCGGCGTGCAGCAAACGGTGCGGGCGAAAATTCGGGGTTGGCGCTGGTCGGCGTAACGGTAATCGACATGGACAGGTTCCTTGGTCAAACGGTAGGTGGCCTGGCGGCCATGAGCGGTGCATTGAGCGACGCCAGACGCTCGGCGGTGCCAACGTCGGTCCAGTCGCCGCGATAGATCTCGCCGCCAATGCGGCCCTGGTCGGCGCAGCGGCGCAGCAACGGCGCCAGCTTGGCCGCCTGGCCAGGCTCGATGGCGTCGAAGAACGCCGGCCGGTAGACGCCGATGCCGGAAAACGTCAGTTTCGGTTCGCCCTGGTTGGCGATGGAAAAATTGTTGAGCGCAAAATCGCCCTCGGGATGATGGGCGGGATTCTTGACCAGGTACAGCCAGGCCAGGTCGCGTTTTTCCTGCGGCAGTGGATTGCCCCAGACATCGGCATCGACCAGTACGTCGAGGGCGTCGGCAAAATCGAAGTGCGGGCAGTACACATCGGCGGCAATGGCCAGGAAGGGTGCCTCGCCCAGCAGGTGGCGGGCGTTGGCAATGCCGCCGGCAGTCTCCAGCGCTTGACGTTCGGCCGAATACACGATGCGGGCGCAAAACCGTGCGCCATCGCCCAGGGCATCCTCGATCATCTGGCCCAGGTGCGCATGGTTGATGACGATCTCGGTGATGCCGGCACGCACCAGGTTCAGTACATGCCAGACGATCAGCGGACGTCCGCGCACTGCCAGCAGCGGCTTGGGGCAGGTATCGGTCAGGGGCCGCATGCGTTCGCCGCGTCCGGCGGCGAGGATCATGGCTTTCAAATCGAATTCCTCGAAATCGTGGGGTGGATAGCTTTTTCGTCCATGCCGCGGAAGCCAGCGCCCGGATGCAGCGCATATTCGCCCCCTGCGGCGGAAAAGTTCATGATGCAGCCATTGTATGCATGCCGGTCAAAAGGTGTAGCCAACCTGCACGGTCTTGTCTTCGAAAGCATCGAGCAGGCGGATCAGTGGTGCCAGCTGCTTGTAGCGGCCGGCAGCGCGGCGCACATAGTCCATCACCAGCGGCATGTCCTGCAGATAGGCCTGTTTGCCATCACGGTGAAACAGCCGCGCGAAGATGCCCAGCACCTTCAAATGCCGTTGCAGACCCATCCATTCGAAATCGCGGTAGAAGGCGTCGATGTCGCGGTTGACCGGCAAGCCGGCACGGCGCGCACTCTCCCAGTAACGGATGGCCCAGTCCAGGACCTGCTCTTCATCCCACTGCACATAGGCGTCGCGCAGCAGGGATACCAGATCGTAGGTAATCGGTCCATAGACGGCGTCCTGGAAATCGAGCACACCGGGGTTGCCGTGTTCCAGCACCATCAAATTGCGTGAATGGTAGTCGCGGTGCACGTAGACCTGGGGCTGGGCCAGGTTGTTGGCCAGCAGCAGGTCGAAGACGGCATCGAGTTCGGCGCGCTGCCTGTCGGTCATCGTCACGCCAAGATGCTTGCCCACATACCACTCGGGAAACAGCTGCAGCTCGCGCAGCAGCAGTGCGCGGTCGTACTCGGGCAGCTTGCCGGGTTCGCTTTGGGTTTGCAGCAGCACCAGCGTTTCGATGGCATCCATGTAGAGCTTGTGTGCCGTGTCCGCACCGAGCTGGTTCAGATAGGTGGTCGTGCCCAGGTCGGCCAGCAGCAGGTAACCACGCTCTTCATCCTGCGCCAGCACCTGCGGCACGGTGATGCCGGTGGCGCCAAACAGTGCCGCCACGGCGATGAAGGGTTTCACATCTTCCTGCGGCGGCGGGGCATCCATGACGATGTAGCTGCCGCCGGCAGCGCCATCAACGCGGAAATAGCGCCGGAAGCTGGCATCGGCCGATGCCGGCCTGAGCGTGGCCGGCAGCGTTGCCGGCACGGTGCCGGATATGCTCAGGGTGGGCAGCCATGCGGCGATTTCTGCCAGGCGTGGGTCGGAGACGGGAGTTGAAGACATGATGCAGCCTGAAATTGGAGTTGATGGAATCAAGGAGTAAGCAACGGGTTCCCCGGACAGCGTAGCAAGCCAGCCAAACCGGACGCATCGAGCTGCTGCCGCAGCCAGAACACGTGCAGACAGTGGCTGGCCAGATGCGGCACGGTCGGCGGCGACGCGATGCCCCGGCGCACATGCAGCATCGAAAGGGTCGGATCAATCCCGACACCGGACACCACGCAAGGCAGCGCCAGCATGCGGTCCATCGAGCAGCATACTGGCGCTGCATCGCGTGCTACATCGCGTGCTACATCGAGCGCTGCACCGAGCAGCATGCCAGGCAGTACACCAGGCGCCATATCGGACAGCACACGGCACAGCAAGCAGCTCGGTACGCAGCATCATACCCAGCATAATACCCAGCATGGTACACAGCGCAGCACACATGCAGCAGATGCGCCAGGCAAGCCTGCAGGCAAACCGGGAGCCGGAGGTCGCATCCCATATAATAAGGGATTGAACTCAAAAAATCGCCTTCTTATCGTGTTGCATTCCCTCTTTTCATGATCCGCCGCTCCCGTTTTTTCCCTTCGAAGATGGTGTTTCGCACGTTGACCGCAGCAATTTGCGTGGCCGCCTTGCCCACCCATCTGCTGGCGCAAGTGCTGCCCACGCAAACGGCACCGGCCCAGGCGCTGCCTTCCACCACGCCTGTTCCAGCCTCCGGTGCAGCGACGGTGCCGGCCCGTCCGACGCAAAGCGTGGTCGACGACCGCGACGCGGCCACCGAACTGGGCGCCGAACGCATGACCGGCCGGCCGGACCGCGAACTGATTCTCGAAGAGAAGGCCGAGATCACCCGCGGCGGCATGACGCTCAATGCCGACAAGGCGACCTATGACATCGTCGATGACCGTGTCGACGCCAGCGGTTCGGTCAAGCTCAAGCGCCTGGAAGACCGGTATACCGGCAACGAGATGAAGCTCAAGCTCGATACCGGCGAAGGCTATGTCACTGATCCAACCTACAGGCTGTTCAAGTACAAGTCGCAAGGCAGTGCCGAACGCATCGACTTCCTGGCGCGCGATCAGGCCGTCGTCGAGCAGGGAACCTACAGTACCTGCGAAGGTCCGGACCCGGACTGGTATCTGAAGTCGAGCCGCCTGGATCTCGACAGCGGCCGCGACATCGGCGAAGCCAGGAATGCCGTGGTGTACTTCAAGGGGGTGCCCATTCTTGGCTCGCCCTACATGAGCTTCCCGCTCTCGGACGCCCGCAAGTCCGGCGTGCTGCCGCCAACCATCGGCGCGACCAACAAGGGCGGCATGGAATTGATGGTGCCGTATTATTTCAATATTGCCCCGAACCGCGATCTGACCATCTACCCGCGCCTGATCACGCAGCGCGGCGTGCAGCTGGGCGCACGTGGACGCTACCTCGGTGAAACCTATTCGGGTGAAACCAAGCTGGAGTTTCTGCCCGAGGACAAGCTGACCAACACCAAGCGCTGGGCCATTTCCTCGGTGCACAGCCAGGCGCTGGCACCCGGCTTGACCTTCAACTCGAACATCAATGCCGCTTCCGACGACGATTATCCCAACGACTTTTCCAACACGCTGACCACCGCGACCTCGCGCGTATTGGGACGCGATGTGAGCCTGAACTACACGCGCGGCATCTGGAACACCTCGCTGCGGACCTCGACTTATCAGGTGCTGCAGGATCCGGCAACGCCGATTGCCCAGCCGTATGACCGCCTGCCACAGCTGACCATTACCGGTGGTCAGCAGGACATCGCCGGTTTCGACTGGACCGTGACGGCGGACGCCACGCGTTTCTGGAGCCAGGACCTGGTACGCGGCGACCGTGTGATGGTCACGCCGCGCATCTCGTATCCCATCATCGCACCCGGCTATTTCATCACCCCGAGCGTGTCGCTCAACGCGGCTTCCTACAACCTGGAAAACCAGGCCAGCGGGGTGCCGTCCTCGCAATCACGGGTGTTGCCAACCACCTCCATCGATGCCGGCATGGTGTTCGAGCGTGATGCCAGTTTCCTCGGCAGCCCGGCCACCCAGACGCTCGAGCCGCGGCTGTTCTATGTCAACACGCCCTACAAGGACCAGAGCCAGATACCGCTGTTCGACACTGCCGTGGCCGACTTCAATTTCGCCCAGCTGTTCAGTGAAAACCGCTATGCCGGCGGCGACCGCGTCAGCGATGCCAATCAGCTTACCGCCGCACTGGTCTCGCGCTTCATCGAAGAGTCTGGCCAGGAACGGCTGCGCCTGGCCGTGGCGCAACGATTTTATTTCAACGACCAGCGTGTCATTGCCAATTCGCTGGGAACCCCGATTGGCAGCGGCAAGTCGGATATACTGTTGGCGGCCTCGGGCCAGGTGCTGCAAACCCTGTCCATCGACAGCAACCTGCAGTACAGCCAGACCTCGCGCCAGACCAGCCGCACCAACTATGGTGTGCGCTGGCAGCCAGAGCCGAAAAAAGTGCTGAACCTCCAGTACCGGCGCGATGTGCCGGCAGCCCTGGAGTTGGTCGATGCATCGGCGCAGTGGCCCATTGCACAGCGTTTTTATGGCGTGGGCCGGATCAATTATTCACTGCTCGACAAGCAGATTTCCGAAGGCGTGCTCGGCCTGGAATACCAGGCCGACTGCTGGGTTTTCCGTGTCGTCGCACAGCGCAAGCCCACTGGTACCGGCGTGGCGACATCGGCGCTGTTTTTCCAGCTGGAGTTGAACGGTTTGTCGAAACTGGGCTCCAATCCGCTCGAGGTGCTCAAATTGAATGTGCCGGGATATCAGCCAGTAAATAAATGATGTACAACGAAAATCATGTACCCCGCCTGTAGCCAGTTATCAGTAGCGTATTTCCAGGAAATTGAATTGAACCGAAAAATGACCAGACACCATACCGTGTTGACCGCTGGCGCCATGGCGCCGCTTTTCAAAGCCAGCCTGGCGGCACTGCTGTTGGTCGCCGCAATGGGACCGCTGTCGCACGCCAGCGCGCAAATGCCACCGGCGCCGGCTGGCGGCAGCACCGACAACAAGCCCGCAGCCATTCCGACTCCGGCGGCGGCAAATGCCCCGGCAGGCGTGGCGGCAAACCACACGCCGACGCGCCCGGTCGACAGCATCGTTGCCGTCGTCAACAATGAAGTCATCACCTACCAGGAACTCGACTCGCGCATGAAGCTGGTCGAGGCGCGCATGCGCGCCCAGAATGCATCGCTGCCGCCACGCGCGCAGTTCCAGCGCCAGCTGCTCGACCGCCTGATCGTCGACCGCGCCCAGCTGCAACTGGCCAAGGAAAGCGGCTTGCGCATCGACGACACCATGCTCGACCGCGCCGTGGCCCGCATTGCCGAGCAAAACAAGCTGTCGATGGCGCAGTTTCGCGCCCAACTCGAAGCCGATGGCACGCCATTTGCGAAGTTCCGCGAAGAGATCCGCGATGAGATCGTCATGCAGCGCCTGCGCGAACGCGAAGTCGACAACAAGATCCAGGTGGCCGAGTCCGAAGTCGACAACTACCTGGCTGCTAACGGCGACAGCTTGAAGACCAAGCAACCCGAGTTGAACCTGGCGCAGATCCTGATCCGCATTCCCGAGAATGCAACGGCTGACCAGATCGAGCAGCGCCGCCTGCGCGCCGAAGAAGCGCTGCAGCAGCTCAAGACCGGCGGCGACTTCACCAAGATTGCCGCCGCTTTCTCGGACGCCAATGACGCACTGACCGGCGGCAACCTGGGCTGGCGCCGCCAGGAACGGCTGCCGCAATTGTTCATCGATGCGGTGGTCAACAGCAAGCCGGGCGACCTGGCCATCGTCAAAAGCGCCAACGGCTTTCACATCCTGAAGCTGCTGGGTCGCCGCGACGCCGCCGATACCCCGGCCGGACCTGGCGTACAGCAAACCCATGCGCGCCACATCCTCATCAAGGTCAATCAGATCGTTTCGTCCTATGACGCCAAGCGCCGCATTGTCGAACTCAAGGAGCGCATCGACAACAAGGCGGCGTCATTCGAAGAAGTGGCCAAGCTGTATTCGAATGACCTGTCGGCTTCCAAGGGCGGCGATCTGGGCTGGATTTATCCGGGCGACACGGTACCGGAGTTCGAGCGCGCCATGGATGGCCTGCAGATCGGCCAGGTCAGCGACCCGGTTGAGACCCCGTTTGGCTTCCATTTGATCAAGGTACTGGAGCGCAAGACCGACGACGTTTCCAAGGAACGCCAGCGTCTGGCTGCCCGCCAGGTCATTCGTGAACGCAAACAGGCCGAAGCCGTGGAAGACTGGCTGCGCCAGGTGCGCGACCGGGCCTACGTCGAATACCGCACCGACGAACTGAACCAGCACTGATGGCCAGCCGGCCCGTGATTGCAGTCACCTGTGGCGAGCCGGCCGGCATCGGCCCGGAAATCTCGCTCAGGGCGGCGTGGGCGCTGCGCGCCGAAGTCGACTGCGTCCTGATTGGCGACTCGGCTTTCCTGGCCATGAGTGCTGCGGCCATCGATCCGTCGATCAAATTGCTGGCGCTGTCCTTGACCGCCTTGCGCAACAATGGCTTGCCGCAGGCGCCGAGCGACCGGCTGCTGGTCATCGACAGTCCGCTGGCGGTGCATGTCACGCCTGGGGTGCTCGACGCCGGCAATGGCCGCCATGTGCTGGCGCTGCTCGATATTGCCATCGAAGGTGCGCGCTGCGGCTGGTTCGACGCCATCGTCACTGCGCCACTGCAGAAAAGCACCATCAACGATGCCGGCGTGCCGTTCACGGGGCACACCGAATACCTGGCGCAGAAAACCGCCACTGCGCAGGTTGTCATGATGCTGGCTGCCAACCACAGCAAGCCGCCACTGCGCGTGGCCCTGGCCACCACGCATCTGGCACTCAAGGATGTGCCGGCGGCCATTACCTTCGACAGTCTTTCACGCACCCTCGCCATCCTCGATGCCGACCTGCGCAGCAGGTTCGCCCTCGACCATCCGCGCATTTTGGTCACCGGGCTCAATCCTCATGCGGGTGAGGGCGGATACCTTGGCCGCGAGGAAATCGACGTCATCACACCGGCGCTGCAGGCGGCACGTGCCAAGGGCATCGATGCACGCGGACCCTATCCGGCCGACACCCTGTTCCAGCAAAAATATCTCGACGACGCCGACTGTGTGCTGGCCATGTATCACGACCAGGGACTGCCGGTGTTGAAACATGCCAGCTTTGGCCTGGGCATCAACATCACGCTGGGCCTGCCCATCGTGCGCACCTCGGTCGACCATGGCACGGCGCTCGACCTGGCAGCAGCCGGCTTTGGCCATGCCGACCATCGCAGCATGATCGAAGCCATCACGGCTGCAGCACAGATGGCCGGCCAGCACCAGAACAAGCACCAGCGCCAGCGCTAGCGCATGCTGGCACTGCCGGTGTTGAACCCGGCCGCAGCTTCTGGTCTTCCACCCCATTCTTTAGCGAGCATTCCTTGAAACACATACCGCGCAAGCGCTTCGGCCAGAACTTCCTTACCGACAGGTTCGTGCTGCAGGACATCATCAGCGCGATTGCGCCGGCAGACGGCGACACCATGGTCGAGATCGGCCCGGGGCTGGGTGCCATGACCAGATTGCTGCTTGATGAACTCGGGCAGCTGCATGTCGTGGAGCTGGACCGCGACCTTGTCGCCCACCTGGGCAAGACTTTTACCGCCGACCGTCTGCTGGTTCATTCCGGCGATGCGCTGAAATTCGATTTCGCTTCGATCCCGGTCACCACAGAGGGCCGCAAGCTGCGGGTGGTGGGCAACCTGCCGTATAACATTTCCAGTCCCCTGCTGTTTCATCTGGCCGAGATCGCGCCGCTGGTGCAAGACCAGCATTTCATGCTGCAAAAGGAAGTTGTCGAGCGCATGGTGTCGCCACCGGGCGGCAAAAATTATGGCCGCCTTTCCGTCATGCTGCAATGGCGCTACGAGATGACGCTGCTGTTCATCGTGCCACCCACCGCTTTCGATCCACCGCCCCGGGTCGAATCGGCCATCGTGCGCATGGTGCCGATTGCCCAGCCGCTGGCATGTGAACGCAGCAGCCTCGAACAGGTGGTGCTGAAGGCATTTTCGCAGCGGCGCAAGGTGTTGCGCAACTGCGTGGCGGGCATGTTTACCGAACAGGACCTGATCGATGCCGGCATCGATCCGCAGGCGCGCCCTGAAACCGTATCGCTGCAGCACTACGTGGCGCTGGCCAATCGTTTGCCATGCTCCGCAAGCGAGCGGGACAAGCATGCGCCGCCGGCGCCCTGAAGAAAGAAACGCATGGCGGCAACCAGGCTGCCTCAGCCTGATGTGCTGCTGCCACACCCAGTGCCGCACATCGAACGCCACCGTCATCGACCACCTCACAGGACGCTCATCATGAAATCACCTGCAAACCCCATGAAAAAACGGCTGCTTGTTACTGCCGTGGCTGCCGGCATGCTGGTTGCCTGTGCCCTGGCACAGGCTGAAGAAGTCGGTGAAGTCAGCACCGTCTTCAAGCTCATCGGGCCCAACCACGAGATCGTGGTCGATGTGTTCGACGACCCCAAGGTAGGCGGCGTGAGTTGTTATCTCTCGCGCGCCAAGACCGGCGGCCTGAAAGGCGCCATCGGCCTGGCAGAAGACAAGGCCGATGCATCGGTGGCGTGCCGCCAGACCGGCGCCATCGTGTTCAAATCTGCCATCCCACAGCAGGAAGAAGTGTTTACCGAACGCGCTTCCATCCTGTTCAAGAAAGTACGCGTGGTCCGAATGGTGGACAAGGCGCGCAATGCGCTGGTGTACCTGGTGTACTCCGACCGCCTCATCGATGGCAGTCCGCAAAACAGCATCACGGCCGTGCCATTGCTTAATGCGCAGCCAATTCCGGTGAAGTGATGAATCTCGCCATGAAGTTCAGGCACGGCACAGGTTGACGCCATTGCGCGATGCAGGCTGGGCAAAAAGATAGGGGGAAGGGCTGAAGTCGGAAGCTGCAAGCCGGGTGATGGCAGGCATCGATCGGTGCGCCGGATCCGATCTGGCGTGCGCCAGTGGATGTCGTGCTTGACTCTGTTCCAGAGACAATCATGATTTCCCCGTCGACGTCATGCTGCCGACGTCGGCGGGGACTTGCAATACAACAGTTCAACTTTTCGAGCGGCTGTTTCCGGCTCGGTGCAACTACCTTGCAATACAACGCCTGGTCGGCCTGGACAATGCTGCGTCAGTGCCTCGACAAGCTGCTACGGGTGGAACAAGACAACAGTGGCGCTTAACCGATGTCGCCGCCGGAATCGCGCTCATGGAGGATTTCCAGGGCTTCTTCCTTGACATCGCCGCTGCCAAGCTTTGCCAGGAGGTTCAGGTCATGGGAGCTGGCGCCTTCCAGGGAATTGTGCATGCGATCATGCAGGATGTCCTTGGCTTTTGCCTGGACTTCCGGCGAACCGAACTTGGCAAGCAGGTTCAAATCCTTGCTGGACATGTTTTCCATATCCTTGGAATCGTCATCGTCATTGTCGTCCGCATCACGCGCATCAAGAATGCGCTGGGCTTCGTCGCGCAATGCCTTGGGCATATCCGGATTGTTGGCGATGTCTTCGAGCTTGTCGTCCGACATGCCATGCATTCTTGCGCCCAGAATGTGCGCAGCTTCCTCGCGGACCGCTTTTGGCAAATGACGATTCGAGGCGATATCTTCCAGCTTGTCATCGTCCATGCCTTGCAGTTTCGACTCCAGCCGGTCATGCAGGATTTCCCGGCATTTTTCCTTCAGTTCCGGCGAGCCGAATTTGGCCAGCAGGCGTAGATCCCTGCTTGACAGGCTGTCGAGTTTGGTTTCGGTGCCCTCGTGCGTTTTGGCCGATGCGAATCCAAAATTTTGTGCTGCGTTGACTGCGCCCATGAAATTTCTCCAATTAAATTAAAAATGACCCGTCTTTAAGTGGAGATATTCCGTGGCGAAGTTCCAAATTCAATTCAATCTTGATACGTTTCCGATACATAAGCCGTACAACATCGTTTCGAACCCGGAAAAATCGCGCCCGGCTCCGGCTTTTCGACTGACTGCCGCCCGGCGCGAGGCAAAGCTTCAGGCAAATTTCCCGGCCCGGAAGTCTTCGACTGCCTGATGGATTTCTTCATTGGTATTCATGACAAACGGACCATATTGGGCAATCGGTTCATTCAGCGGACGGCCAGCGATCAGCAGGGCGCGGCTGGGACCGGCAGCAGACAGTGTCACGCCATCGCAACCGGCCTGGTTTTTCAGAATGGCCATGCGCTGCACCGGCACGGCAGTGCCGGCGATCTCCAATGCGCCACGGTATACATAGACAAAGGCATTATGGTCCTCGGGCAGTGCCTGGGAAAAGCTGCTGCCGGCTTCGAAATGCAGGTCGAGGTACAGCGGTTCGGTGCCATCGCGCTGCATGGCGCCTTCAATGCCGTGACTGCCTCCCGCAATGATGCGCGCCGTCACACCGCCGGCGGCGACTTCGGGAATGGTTTCGCTTTGCATGTCGCGATACCACGGCTTGCACATCTTGTCCCTGGCTGGCAAATTCAACCACAGCTGGAACCCTTCCATCATGCCTTCCTGCTGCTCGGGCAATTCGGAGTGGACCAGGCCACTGCCAGCCGTCATCCACTGGACGCCGCCGTTTTGCAGCATGCCTTCATTGCCGGTGCTGTCGAGATGGCGCATGCGTCCGGCGATCATGTAGGTGACGGTCTCGAAGCCGCGATGGGGATGATCGGGAAAGCCGCCAATATAGTCTTCAGGCTTGTCGGTGCCAAAGGCATCGAGCATCAGATACGGATCGAGGCGTCGTTGCAGGTTCTGTGTCAACACACGCGTGAGCTTCACACCGGCGCCATCGGATGTGGCCTGGCCGGCAATCAGACGTTCGACTTCTCGTGCCCGGGTAACGGTTTCTTCGCGCCTTGCG
>JBPBPY010000404.1:0-15977 GCA_050954505.1 Janthinobacterium lividum | reverse complement strand
CTGTGCCGAATTATGCTTGAATGAACGGGCCAGCATCAATCATCGGAATCACACCGGCATGACGGCCTTGATGATCGCAGCCCGCTACGACAGGATCAGCCTGTTCAACCTGCTGCTGTCGAATGGCGCTGATTGGCAGCTGCGCGACCTCGGCGGGAGAACGGCACAGGATCATGCCTTGTCAGCCGAAAATCAGTCGAGCAACAAGATGTTCATCGCCGAGCAGCTTGCCTGTCTGCCGGAACTGCAACGCGCCCGCTCGGTGGCGCAGTAAAGTACGGAATGAAGCGCAGCGTGAAGCACCAAGTGAGACCCTGGGCGACGGGCGACGGGCGACGGGCGACGGGCGACGGGCGACGGGCGAAGGGCGACGGGCGAAGGGCGGAGTCAGGCAGCGCCTGGCAGACTGATTCACAGGGACGCATGGCAAGGCGCTGCGCGCGTGCAGCACGCGAGCGTCGCCCTATTTGCGCCACCTGTCGAGTTCCCGCGCGACCGTCGACACCACAACTTCCCAGTCGTGGGCGACCGGCTGGCGGAACAGGCGCACCGAGGGGTACCACGGACTGTCGCTGCGATCGAGCATCCAGCGCCAGCCGGGTCTGGAAGACAGCAAGAGCCACACCGGCTTGCCCATGGCCGCAGCGAGGTGGGCGACCACCGATTCGGTGGCAATCACCAGGTCCAGGCTGCTGATCAGGGCTGCCAGGTCGCTCAGATCGGTCTCCGGGTCGCCGAGCACATCATCGATGCGGCGGATCTCCGCATGCTGTTCCAGCACTGCCAGATCCGAAAGAGGAATTTCACGCTGCAGGCAGACATACTGGGCGCGTCCATACACCAGACGCACGAACTCACGCAGTGCAATCGTGCGCGCATCATTGCGTCCGCGCGCGTCGGCCCAGTGCAATCCCACGCGCAGCAGTGGCGAAGCAGACAGGCGCTGCTGCCACGGCTCGATCATCTCCGGCTGCGCCTTGAGATAGCAGGTATCCACCGGTATGGTCGGCAGCGTGGTGCCGAACGCCAGCGGCAGGCTCAGCAACGGACAGTGGTAATCGAACGGCGGCAAGGCCTGGCCTTCGGCATACACGCCCGCCACACCCTCAAGTCCGCGCAATAGCGGCACCATCGACAGCGGCGCCTCGAGCAGCACGCTGGCGCCCAGCGCCGCAGCCCGACGGGCATAACGGCAAAACTGGATGGTGTCTTCGATGGCCTGTTCGGCATGCAGCAAAATCGTCTTGCCGGCCAGCGACTGGCTACCCAGCCACAAGGGCTCTTCGAAGCTGCGCCGCGTCTGGCCCAGCCGTGCGGTTTGCCAGCGCCATTCGTATTTTTTCCAGCCATTGAGGAAGTCGCCCATGGCCAGCCGTGACAGGCCTTCATTGAGATGGACCTCGGGCATGTTGGGCTTGATGCGCACCGCCGCGGCAAAACCGGCCGCCGCCTCTTCGTGGCGATTCAGCGCTGCCAGCAAGGCGGCACGCTCCTGCATGATCTCGGTCAGCTCAGGCTGCAGCGCCAGCGCCTGGTCGTAGCTGGCCAGCGCTTCATCAGGGCGTTCCAGCGCAGCGAGAATGTTTGCGCGCAAACGATGCAGGGCCGCTGGTTCGGATTCCCCAGCATGGTTTTCGGTTCCGCGCCCTGGCTGCAGTGCCCTGTGCGGTGGTTGTGCAGGCGAGCCGGGTGCCTGCAGGGTTGCGGCATGGTTCACCGCAGCCTGGCTGCCACCGGTGATGTCCGCACTGGCTTCGTCCAGTGGTTTGTCTTCCGGGGGGGCTTCTGCAGCATCGTCGGTTTGCAACCCGGCCAGCAGTGGTTCGAGCGCCATGAGTGCTTCGTGGTTGCGATGCAGATGATGCAAGCTGTCGATGCGCTGGCGTTGCAGTACTGCCGGCGCAACGCCATGCCCGTCTCCGGTGTCCTGCGCGCCGTAGAAGGCCAGCGCCGCATCGAAATCGTCCAGCGCTTCGCGATGCCGTCCGAGCGCTGCGCGGGCACAGCCACGCCGGCAATACAAGTCTGCATCCTGCGTGCCCAGCGCAATGGCACGGTCGAGCAATTCGGCCGCATGGGTCAGACGATTGGCATCGAGCGCGATGCGCGCCAGCGCCAGCAAGGCATCGGTGTTGTCCGGTTCCAGGTCGAGGGCCTGGCGGTAGAGGTTTTCAGCAGCGGCGGCCTGGCCTTGCTGGTCCATCGAGGCGGCCTGTTGCATCAGCAACAGCACCGAGAGGTCGGCTTGCGGCCCGTGGCGCATGATGCTGCCCATATCCGTGGCTTCGGTTAAATGGCTGCTGATCGGCATCGGTGTATCCATGATTATGTGGACATGCAATGCTCCCATCCTTGCCGGACTGAAACCATCGCATGGTCAACTTCGTTAGATTTCCTAATGGAAAAGCTTAAAGCAGAACTTTCATGCAAGCAGTAAATGTTATTTGCTACTAACCATCCTGCAGTCGATGCGGCATTCGGAATCGTTAAACATGGTCAACTCCAACAATGCCGGCTTTCTTTTTCTGAAGCATTGCCTATACTAACTATCGGTAATAATCAATTGTAACAGCTAGTTTTATGCATGCACATAGCTGAAATCCACTCTGGGGGCGGCATGGCAATCAAATTCGGCAAGGGCACCATCATAGGAACCAGCTACCTCGATATCCTCACCGGGCAGTCGACCGATGATCTGCTCGACGGCTTGGCAGGCAACGATATCCTGTATGGCGGTGCGGGCAATGATGGACTGAAAGGTGGCGCAGGCGCCGACATCATGATCGGCGGCAAAGGCGATGACAAATACTACGTCGACGATGTCAAGGACCAGATCGGTGAGATTGCAGGGCAGGGTATCGATACGGTGTTCAGCACGGTCAGCTATTCGCTCGCCTCCAGCAATTTGCAGAAATTCCTGGGCCTGCTCTTCAACCAGCCGGTGAACCAGACAGAAAATCTCACGCTGGTGGCCGGCGATATCAACGGCAGCGGCAATCTGCTCGCCAATGAACTGACTGGCAGCGCGGGCAGGAACACGCTCGATGGCGCAGCCGGCAATGACATTCTCACCGGCGCTGGCGGCGCTGACAAGCTGATCGGCGGTGCCGGCGCCGATCACTTCCGCTATCTGCAGAGTTCCGAGTCCAGGCCCGGTGCAATCGATATCATCACCGACTTCAACCTCGGCGGCGAGCAAGGCGACAAGATTGATTTCAGCGCCTTGCAGCACACGGGTAACCAGCCGCTGCATTGGAGCGGGAGCAGCTTTTCTCCATTCGGAGTGTGGCAGAGCCCGGTTGCGGCCGGGCAGCCGCACATGCTGTTTGCCGATACCGACGGCATGAATGGCGCCGATCTGCAGATTCAGGTATCCGGCATGGCGCGCGCTTTTGAGCTCAAGGATTTTGATGGGGTTGTCACCGCGCCGGCACCGGCGCTGCCGAAACCGGCCGACATCACATTGACCGATAACGCTTACCAGCATCACTTCACGCCGGAGGATTTCGGTTTTGCAGGTGTGGCACCCGGGGACTATGCCAAATACCAGGTGGTCATCGATCCCTTGACTTCAAGCGCGAATGGCACTTTGCGCTATGGCGAGGGGCATACGCTGATGCGCACGGCGACGACCCTGAGCGTGGACGATCTCGATACGCTGGTGTACACCCAATCCCCTGATCCGGGCGGCCGCGTCAACGGCTTCAATTTTCATGTTCAGGAAGTTGGCGGTCTGCCGGTTTCAACGCAGGAGACCAGCGTCAGCCTGCAGCTGCAGCAGCTTGGACAGATTCAGGTGAGTGGCGAATTTGCAGGCACGTACAAGGTGCTGATGCAAGCAAATATGCGGGATGTTCCGGACATGCCTTACGTGGCAATACTTGATATGCCTTCGGACGTTCCGGGAGAAACCGGAAAAATCAACAACGGCGATCTGTTTTACATTGGTGCCGGACTTTCCGGTGTCACTGCAAGCGAGCCGACCCCTTTTATTTCGGCTTTTGTCCATCCGATTGATAATTTTGTTAATAACCCTCAGACAGATGGTTATCTGATCACAGGCTCTGTTAATTTGGACAGTGCCACCTACACTTTCGAAATCAGCAATGGTACCTACTATCAGTTGGCTAGGGTAGACGACTGGACTGGGGCTTCCTATCGAAATTGGGAAATCAGAGAATATTTTGATGATTCAGATCATGTGGGAAAATCCGGTTCTGGCGAGACAGATTCTGATTACGGCAAATCCGTTGAAATGATTTACAGCGTATCAGAAAATATCTCTTATCCTAAACCCCCCGGAGCACCCAATCTGTTCGACGCCCCCTTCATCGATCTTCATTTATATGGCGCATGATGCGATTTACTCAGGGTGTGGACTGTTTTCCAGCTGCTTGAACGAGCGAAGACTGCAAGTGAAAGGGGCGACCAACGAACCAGTCTGGTGGCTTTTAAAGCCGTACATCAAAGTCGCCGAAGACATCCGTACACACATGCGCCACTTTCGAACCTGATCAGCTGAGTTACTCAATTTCCAATGACCGCAACTCATCTGGGCAACAATTCCTCCAGGTCACCAGCGCGCTCTGCCGTTTTTCGCATGAAGCAGGCTGCGCTGCTTACCCCAGCCAGGGTGCCGCCATCCGGATCATGAAGGAAGATGCAATCCGCATCGCGGAACTTGATCCAGGCGCGCTGCACATCGCGCAGTTTTTTCTGCCGTGCCGGCGGCAGCAATTTCAACACGGCAGAGTAGACGCGGTTCAGGCGCGCATCCTGCAGGGTCGATTCGGTGGCGATACAGCCGTGCATGCCGATTGTCGTGGTGCCGGTCGTCTCCATGCATCGTCCATAGGCCGGGGTTAGTGCGCCTCTGGCAACTTGTTCCGTGCCCAAGGGTTTGCTCTCTTGCGCACCGGCCTGCATTGCCAGCCCGCAGACAAGGCTGCCCAGAACGAAGCGCATCGCTTGATGGTTCATCAGACATTCCTTTCGAGGCGCGCAATGACAGCACACAGATGAGCTGGCAAATCCGGTCGTCCCGCCCGGCGCGCATGTCCCCTACATGTTCGGGTAATTCGGCCCGCCGCCCCCTTCAGGCGTCACCCACACGATGTTCTGCGTCGGGTCCTTGATGTCGCAGGTCTTGCAATGCACGCAGTTCTGCGCATTGATCTGCAAGCGCTCCTTGTCGCCATCGGCCACATATTCGTACACGCCGGCAGGGCAGTAGCGCGTCTCCGGTCCGGCATACACGCGCAGGTTGACGTCCACCGGGACGGACGCGTCCTTGAGTGTCAAATGCACTGGCTGGTTTTCGGCATGGTTGGTATTCGAGATGAACACGGACGACAGTTTGTCGAAGGTCAGCTTGCCATCGGGCTTGGGATAGACGATCGGTTTGAATTGCGACGCCGGACGCAGGTTTTCATGGTCGGCATGCTGGTGATGCAGCGTCCAGGGCGCCTTGCCGCGGAACAGGACCTGGTCGATGCCGACCATCAGCGTGCCGACATACAAGCCCTTGCTCATCGCCGGCTTGAAATTGCGCGCGACGAACAGCTCTTCATGCAGCCAGGACGCTTCGAACGCCGCCGGGTAAGCCGACAACGCGTCGAACTGCCGGCCGGCGCCGAGCGCAGCAAATGCGGCTTCGGCCGCCAGCATGCCGGTCTTCATGGCGGCGTGGCTGCCCTTGATGCGGCTGGTGTTGAGAAAGCCAGCATCGCAGCCGATCAGCACACCGCCTGGAAAGGTCAGCTTGGGCAGCGACTGCAGGCCGCCGGCCGTGATCGCCCGCGCGCCATAGGAAATGCGTTTGCCGCCTTCGAGGAAAAAGCGGATCTCGGGATGGGTCTTGTAACGCTGGAATTCCTCATACGGCGAGAGGAACGGATTCTGGTAACCAAGCCCCACCACATAGCCGATGGCCACCTGGTTGTTTTCCAGATGGTAAAGAAACGAGCCGCCATAGGTATCGCTGGGCAGGGGCCAGCCAGCGGTATGGATCACCAGGCCGGGCTTGTGTCTGGCCGGGTCGATTTCCCACAGTTCCTTGATGCCGATGCCATAGGTCTGTGGATCACGCCCGGCATTCAATTGGAACCTGTCCATCAGCTGGCGGCCCAGGTGGCCGCGCGAGCCCTCGGCAAACAGGGTGTATTTGGCGTGCAGTTCCATGCCGAGCTGGAAGTTGTCGCTGGCAGAACCGTCGCGGTTGACGCCCATGTTGCCAGTGGCCACGCCCTTGACGGCACCATCTTCGTTATAGAGGATTTCAGCGGCTGGAAATCCCGGAAAGATCTCCACGCCCAGGGCTTCGGCCTGCTGGCCCAGCCAGCGCGTGACATTGGCCAGCGAAACGATGTAGTTGCCGTGGTTCTGGAAACAGGCGGGCAGGGCCCAGGCCGGGGTCTTGAACGCTTTTTTCTCGCTCAGGAACATGAAGCGGTCTTCGGTTACCGGCGTGTTGAGCGGCGCACCGAGTTCTTTCCAGTTCGGGAACAGCTCATCGATGGCAATCGGATCCATTACCGCGCCGGAGAGTATGTGGGCGCCGATCTCGCCGCCTTTTTCCAGCACGCACACCGAGCATTCGCGGCCTTCGGTGGTGGCCAGCTGTTTCAGGCGGATTGCCGCCGACAGGCCGGCCGGGCCGCCGCCAACGATGACGACATCGTATTCCATTGCTTCGCGCGGGCCGTACTGTGCCAGGAGTGCCTGGTTCTTGGTATCTGTCATTGTCTCTTTCATGGATGCTGGCCACCACGCTTGTGACGAGGGCGGGACTGGAAGCCGGCGCCAATCATTTCGCGGTTGCTCGGGCGTTTCAGTGCAGGGTGTCCACAGCGCGGACTCCCGAGCCAATTGTCCGGGATTTCAGGCATGATTGCCAGAACAGGCGCTGGCAAGTCATGCAGGCGCTGCGTGACTGGACAAATGCCGGGCTTGGGCAGATGTGCAGCGCAACAAAAAACGGCTCGTCCTATCGTTGCGGCAACATTTTTAACGCAAGGCATCGCAAATCATGACATCATGGCGGTCAGGACGCCGTTCGGCCTCGATGCCGGCCAGGGTCCAGAACGCATAATTCGAACCATGACCAGGAGAGCAATGTGGGCGTAGAAATGAATTTCGAAGGCAAGGTTGCGCTGGTGACGGGTGCATCGAGCGGACTGGGCGCGCGCTTTGCCAAGATTCTTGCCAAGGCGGGCGCCGAGGTGGTACTGGCCTCGCGGCGCACTGGCCGGCTCAAGGAGCTGCGCGCGGAAATCGAAGCCGAAGGTGGCGCCGCCCACGTGGTGGCTCTTGATGTCACCGACTATGCCAGCATCAAGTCGGCAATCGCTCATGCGGAAACCGAGGCCGGGCCGATCGATATCCTGGTCAACAATTCCGGCGTCTCGACCACCCAGCGGCTCATCGATGTGCAGCCGGAAGACTATGCCTTCATCATGGATACCAACACGCGCGGCGCGTTTTTCGTGGCGCAGGAAACCGCGCGCCGCATGATCACCCGCGCCAAGGGCGACCGCAAGAAGCAGCACCGCATCATCAACATCGCTTCGGTGGCAGGCTTGCGCGTGGTGCCGCAGATTGGCGTGTACTCGATGAGCAAGGCGGCGATGATCCACATGACCAAGGCCATGGCTGCCGAGTGGGGCCGCTATGGCATCAACGTCAATGCCATCTGCCCGGGCTACATCAGCACCGATCTCAATGCCGACCACTTCAATACCACCCAGGGCCGCGCCCTGGTGGACATGCTGCCGCGCAAGCGCGTGGGGCAGCCGGAAGACCTCGACGGTTTGCTGTTGTTGCTGGCCTCGGAAGAATCGCACTTCATCAATGGCGCCATCATGACCGCCGATGATGGCATGAGCGCGTTCTAGGCATCCCGCAAAATTGATCCTGTAGCCTCGGCGTGGAGTCATGTATTGATGCATGAACGCAGGCCAGCAAGCACGCAGGCATGCAGGTCAGCAAGCGGGCATGGAGGCAAGCATGCGGGCATGCACGAGATGGCACCTCGCACGGCTGTGCAGAAACCGCTGTGCATGTCCCAGTGTCAACGAACCCGTACTATACTAATGACAGCGTAATAACGCTGCTGGCGCGGCAGGAGATGACGCATTCCTGATGTGAATGCGATGCCAGCGCTAACAGATTCGCTGTCGACCTTACACAAAGAAAAGGGCCAGTATGAATAAAATATATCACGATGCCGCCAGTGCGCTGGCCGGCGTGGTCAAGGATGGCCAGACGATTGCCGTGGGCGGGTTTGGCCTGTGCGGCATACCGGAGCAGCTGATCAACGCGCTGCGCGACTCCGGCGTCCAGAACCTGACGGCAATTTCCAACAATGCCGGCATTGACGGCGTTGGCCTGGGCCAGCTGCTGACCACGCGCCAGGTCAAGAAAATGATCGCTTCCTACGTCGGTGAAAACAAGGAATTCGAACGCCAGTACCTGGCCGGTGAACTGGCGCTGGAGTTCACGCCCCAGGGCACGCTGGCTGAAAAGCTGCGCGCCGGCGGTGCAGGCATTCCGGCGTTCTTCACCAGGACCGGCGTGGGCACCATCGTCGCCGAAGGCAAGGAAATCCGCGAGTTCGATGGCGAGCAGTACGTCATGGAGCGCTCGCTGGTTCCCGATGTTTCGCTGGTCAAGGCCTACATGGCCGACAAGTCCGGCAACCTGGTGTTCAACAAGACGGCGCGCAATTTCAATCCGAATGTCGCCATGGCCGGCAAGGTCACCATCGTCGAAGTGGAAAAGCTGGTCGAGGTGGGCGAGATCGATCCCGACCAGGTGCATACGCCGGGCATCTTTGTCCATCGCATCGTCGTCAACGCCAGCCCGGAAAAGCGCATCGAGCAGCGCACGGTCAGCAAGAGCGCCTGAGGTTTTGCATGACGGGTTCAATCGCGGCCGGCTCGGTACACCGGTCCGCCCCGGCCTTCCTGATAACAAGATAGAGTGGAGAGTGACATGGCATGGACACGTGAAGAAATGGCTGCGCGCGCAGCCAGGGAATTGCAGGATGGGTTCTACGTCAACCTGGGCATCGGATTGCCGACCATGGTGGCCAATTACGTACCCGGCGATATCGAAGTCTGGCTGCAATCGGAAAATGGCTTGCTCGGCATCGGCCCGTTTCCCACCGAAGAAAACATCGACCCCGACCTGATCAACGCCGGCAAGCAAACCGTTACTGCGCTCAAGGGCTCTTCCTTCTTCAGCTCGGCCGATTCCTTTGCCATGATCCGCGGCGGCAAGATCAACATTGCCATCCTTGGCGCCATGCAGGTATCCGAACAGGGTGACCTGGCCAACTGGATGATACCGGGCAAAATGGTTAAGGGCATGGGCGGCGCCATGGATCTGGTGGCTGGCGTCAAGCGCGTGGTGGTGCTGATGGAGCATGTGGCCACGGCCAAGGATGGCAGCACCTCGCACAAGATCCTGAAATCCTGCAACCTGCCATTGACCGGGGTTGGCGTGGTCGACCGCATCATCACCGATCTTGGCGTCATGGATGTCACGCCGAACGGCTTGCGCATGGTCGAACTGGCGCCAGGTGTGACCGGCGCCGAAGTGCTGGCCAAGACCGGCACCGAAGTCGACCTGACTGCACTGGCCTGACATGAGCGCGACCACCGCAACGGCCTTCGTGCATAAATCGGTGCAGTGCCTTTCGCCGGCCGGCCTGCATTCGATGTCGTACAAGGAATGGGGCGACCCCGGCAACCCGAAGGTGCTGGTGTGCGTGCATGGTGTCACCCGCGTCGGCGACGACTTCGACGACCTGGCGGCAGCCCTGTGCGACCAGTACCGCGTGGTCTGCCCCGATGTGGTGGGACGCGGGCGGTCGGACTGGCTCCGCAATCCGATGTTCTACCAGGTGCCGCAGTACGCCAGCGACATGGTCACGCTGCTGGCGCGTCTCGATGCGCAGACGGTGCACTGGTTCGGCACCTCGATGGGCGCATTGATCGGCATGGGGCTGGCAGCCATGCCGCAGACGCCGATCGGGAAATTCATCATCAACGATGTCGGCCCGGTGCTGAAATTTGAGGCGCTGGCATGCATCGGTGCCTACATTGCCGAAGAAGTGCGCTTTGACAGTTTCGAGGAAGGTGAAGCCTACATGCGCCGGGTGCTGGCCCCGTTCGGCCAGCATACCGATGCCCAGTGGCGCAAGCTGGCGGCCGACGCCCTAGTGCAGGACGGGGTGCACTGGCGCCGCCATTACGATCCGGCGCTGGCCGTGCCGTTCCAGAGCGGCACGGTGGAGAGTGCCGAGCAGGGTGAAAAATTGTTGTGGGCAGCTTACGATGCCATTCGCTGTCCGACGCTGCTGGTACGTGGCGCGCACTCCGACTTGCTGTCTGCCGAAACGGCCGCTGCCATGAGCCAGCGCGGGCCACGCGCCCATGTGGTTGAAATTGCCAACGCTGGTCATGCGCCCAGCTTTGTCGATCCAGCGCAGATTGCCCTGGCCAGGGATTTCCTGCTGGCTTGACGCGGTGCCGGCCTTGCCCCGGCCACAGCGCGAAAGTCCTCTATTCAGGCGCTCATGCGGCGTGCGAAAATTACGCCAGCGAGGCTGCACTGGCTGCGAGAGCCGTTGACGCATCGGCTGGCACAGCGCCATGCGGGTGCATGAACAATTTGCATGAACAATTGCACCGGTTCTTAATTATCTGGAGGGTTGGCTTGGATATCAATCGATTTCATGTGGGAAAACGGCTATCGGAAATTGCCGTCTTCAACGGCACCATTTATCTTGCCGGACAGGTCCCCGAAGATACAACCCAGGACATCATTGGCCAGACACGCGAAGTGCTTGGCCACATCGACCGTTTGCTGGCCGAGGCAGGTAGCGACAAATCGCGCATCCTGATGTGTCAGCTGTATCTCGCCAATGGTGCAGATTTCGCTGGCATGAATGTCGCTTGGGATGAATGGGTGGCGCGGGGGAGCAGTCCGCCGCGGGCGACCGTGGTCATTGCCGGCCTGGCCGATCCCGCCTGGCTGGTCGAGGCGGTGGTGACTGCTGCAGTACGGTGAAGGCTGGGCCTTTTATTTGCAGCAGTGCCTCCTGACGCGCTTCGGGCAGAAGGACCGGGTAATGCGTTGCAAGTGTGGAGCATTAAACATCAGGAACCAGGAACCAGGAACCAGGCACCAGGCACCAGGCATCAAGCATCAAGCATCAAGCACCACGCACCACGCACCACGCACCAGGCACAAAGGATCAATTGCCGAACATGAATGCCCAGGCATGGGGCGCCTTACGCCAGGCATGAAGCAACCGGCAATGGGCAGGCAAGCTGCCAAACGCAGCGGGCAGCAACCAACAAATATACGAGAAGCAGTCATCCAGACTGTCAACCAGACATTTCATCACAAGGTTTTTCCATGGTATCGATCGCCTCGCCACATACCGAACTCGATCTCGATCAACAGCTCACTGCCGGATTGGCGCCGGACGAATGCGCGCAGGTGCTCGCCGCGCTGGAATTCATCACGCCGCTCTACAGCGGCAAGCTGCTGCCCACCGGGCAGGATGCGCTGGCATTTGCCCGTGACGTGGCCATCGTCCTGGCCCAGCTCAAGACCGATGCCGAGACCCGCATTGCCGGCTTGCTGTTCGAAGTGCCGGTGATTGATCCCAAGTCTGCCGAAGGCATTGCCAACCGCTTTGGACTCGAAGTCGCCGAGCTGGTGGCGGGGGTGCGCCAGCTCATGCGCCTGCGTGAAATGACCTTTGTGCCACCTGGCGTGGCGCGCAGCAAGAATGCGGCGCAACAGGCCGAAGCCCAGGTCGAGACCTTGCGCAAGATGCTGCTGGCAATGGCAACCGACATGCGCGTGGTGCTGGTGCGGCTGGCGTCGCGCGTGATCACGCTGCGCCATTTTGCCGAGCGCAAGCTGGAAAACGAGCAAACGCGCCATTATGCTCAGGAGACCTTTGCGCTGTATGCGCCCTTGGCCAACCGCCTCGGCGTCTGGCAGTTGAAATGGGAACTGGAAGATCTGTCGTTCCGGTTTACCGAACCCGAAACCTACAAACGCATTGCCCGCATGCTGGAAGAAAAGCGCATCGAGCGCACCAGCTTCGTCAATGGTGCCATCGAGCGCTTGCGCACCGAACTGGCGGCCGCAGGCATCCGCGCCGAAGTGTTTGGCCGGCCCAAGCATATCTTCAGCATCTGGACCAAGATGCAGGGCAAGTCGCTGGACTTTTCCGAGCTGTACGATGTGCGCGCCTTTCGCGTCATCGTCGACGACGTCAAGGCCTGTTATGCCGTGCTGGGCATCGTTCACAATATCTGGCAGCCGATCCAGAATGAATTCGACGACTATATCTCGCGTCCGAAAGCCAATGGCTACCAGTCGCTGCACACGGTGGTGCGCGCCGAGGATGGCCGGCCGATGGAAGTGCAGGTGCGTACCAATGACATGCATCACTTCGCCGAATACGGGGTGGCTGCGCACTGGCGCTACAAGGAAGCTGCCAGCGGCAGCTCGCGCCAGTCGCCGGGGCAGAAGTACGATGAGAAAATTGCCTGGCTGCGCCAGCTGCTGGCGTGGAAAATGGATGTGGTCGATGCCGTCGTGGCACAGGACGAGGTGCGGCGCGACTGGGTGGAAAAACTCAAGTCGGCCACGCTGGACGATCGCATCTATGTGCTCACGCCGCAGGCGCGCGTGATTGAACTTCCAAATGGTGCCACGCCGATCGATTTTGCCTACCACCTGCACAGCGATGTCGGCCACCGCTGCCGCGGTGCGCGCATCGATGGCGCCATGGTGCCGCTGCATACCCCGTTGAAGAACGGCCAGACGGTGGAGATCATCACTGCCAAGGGCGAGACTGCGGCCGCTGGTTCGGCCGGTCCATCGCGCGACTGGCTGGCGCCGGAGTACGCCGCCAGCGCGCGCACGCGTTCGAAGATCCGCGCCTGGTTCAACGCCATCGACCAGCAGGAAACGCTGGCCAATGGCCGCGCGCTGATTGAGAAAACCCTGCAGCGCGAAGGCAAGACGGCAGTCAACCTGGAAGAGCTGGCGCACAAGCTCGGTTTCAACAAGCTCGACGATTTGCTGCTTGCCGTGGGCAAGGATGAATTCAGCCTGCGCCATGTCGAACACATGCTGCATGCCGACGATGTGGTGCGCCAGAATGGCAGCAAGACCTCCAGCCTCGATGATGCCGTCATACCGCGCAAGAGCCGCGCTTCCAGCGTCACGCAAGGTGCCAAGTCGGGCGTGCTGGTGGTTGGCACCGAAGGCTTGATGACCCAGCTGGCCAAGTGCTGCAAGCCGGCACCGCCAGACCCGATTGTCGGTTTCATTACCCGCGGCAGCGGCGTGTCGATCCACCGCACCAGTTGCAAGAATTTCGCGGAGATGGAGCGCAAGGCGCCCGAACGGGTCATTCATACCGACTGGGGCGATGCCGCGGCGGGCACTGTCTACCCGGTCGATATCTTCGTGCTGGCAGGCGACCGCCAGGGTTTGCTGCGCGATATTTCGGAAATTTTCCTGCGCGAGAAAATCAATGTGATCGGGGTGAGCACGCAAAGCGTCAAGGGCCAGGCGCGCATGGGCTTTACTGCCGAGATCGGTGCGACGGCGCAGTTGTTGCGGGCCTTGTCGGTCATCCGCGATGTCGACGGCGTCATCGAGGCCCGTCGGCAATAGCCTGGAAGGTGCAAACGCCTAGCTGCTCAACTTGCTGCGCAATTTCAGGATGTTGATCCGTACAGCGCTGTCACCGGCGATGCTGGACAAACCGACGTCGAACACCTTGGCGTAGTAATGGTCGAGATAGGCACGTGCGAACGCCAAGTTCCTTCCGTCGATTTCTGCCTCTGCGCTGTCGTTGAGCATTCTCAGCCTGGTCTGCGTGATCGCCTTGCGGTCGGCTGAACTTTGTTCACTGTCGGGATCCCGCTTGGCGCGTGCGATCATTTTTTTCAGTTCCGAAATGCGCGCATGTGACAGTACACGTTTTTTCTTTTTCTTCTCCGCAGCGCCTATCACGCTGTCGCGGCCATCGCTGTCGTCGGCATCGCCATCGGCTATTTTGTGGTACTGCTCCACATCTGCCATCACCTCTATCACAGCCTCATTGCGCTTGTGCACGACATTCGCATCCGAACCCGGCCATTTTCGCTGTGCCGCCGCCTCCTCGGTTGTCCTGATTGTTTTGATCAACCTTTTGCGCACATCTTCAGCAATCAGCTTATCAAGTTCATCCCGCTGGAAATCGCTCATGTCGCTGGTACTGTTCAGTTTCTTGAGTTTGCGTTTTTCTTCCGCAGCGTATTCGGCAAACAGTTCCGGCAAGCCTTCGATGCGTTGGATGTCGTTCAATGAAAAATTGAGCAACAGGTTCAGGCTGGCAAGCAGCGCTTTCATCTGCATATCGTCCAGGCCGCCTGCCTTCAACGGGTTGACGATCTGGGTGACCAAGTCGTTCGGGTCCATGCGTCCTTCCTTGAAACCGGTCATGCCGATCTGGCTGTGGACATTGAAGGACAACGGTTCTACCTCGCGTTGGACGAAAGCGATTTCCGACGGCACTTCCGGTTCTGGCGGCTGGCCCGGCCGTCGACCTTGGTTTCGATGGAAGTGATGTCCTGACTGAAACCCATCCTGGTCTTGAGGCGGTCTTCTGTACCCTCCCGAGGTTTTTTTCCGCGAAGAGCTGCCATACGACGCGCCCGCGAAATCTTCCGCAGGACGGGCTCGCGGCGGTGGTTCACTGCGACGCGAATGGAAAAAATGTTTGGTGCGCTCCCGTGGCCTGGCATTCGGGTTGAACAAGCCATTGCGCTGGCCAGACGCTGGTCCGCGTGGGGGTGGCATGGAGTCGAAATAATCCGCGCCATTGCCCGCACTGGTCGAGGGGCGCGGCATGCGCGCAGCAAAAGGGTCGGGCGTAAACGACGGATGTGGATGAGAAAAGAAGGCAGACGCCGGTGGTGGTGGTGGCGGCGGTGGTGGAAAATGGTAGACGGGCATCTCGGTAATGAAATACTGCTCGCAATAAGCTGGAAATACCAGCCGGTTCGGATGCCCGATTGCCGTCATTGGCACAGGCAGGTTGCGCCTGACGATCAGATAATTGGTCAGCGGTTCGCCCGGATAAATCGAATATGCGCAAAAGCCCTGGTAGGCCTGCATGTGATAGCTGGCAACACCGTGATAGCGGTCGAAATAGTTCAGCACTTCGGCCGGCAGCGTGTCACCATCTACAGCCCCGATGTATTCCAGGCCACTGAGATAGGAAAACGGAACATTGCGCCGGCCGGATTCCCACTTGCTCGGGCCGCGAGGCATCCAGCCTGTACCGGACGTCCTGGGAGGAAAATTTCCCGAGCTGTATGGATTTGGCTCTTCGGCACGCTGCTTGCCTTTAGGCCGGGTTGGGCCGGAACTAGGGCCGGAACTGCCATATCCGCCGCCTGCACCGGAAAAATTTGCACTGCCGAATGCGCCGCCGGTGTAGCGGCGTTCGGTCTCGGGCACTGGCGCAGGTTTCCATGTGCCTGCCTCGGGCGGTGGCGGCGGTGGCGGTGGCGGTGGAGCCGGCTCGAACGGCGGTGGAACCGAGGCGTGTTGCTGCGGCGTGAACGATGGGGGAGGCGACTCTGGCCGCATCGGTTCAGGATCCGGGGCGGGTGGCATTCTCGGGGATTCCTGCTGTGCTGGCGATGCCCAGGCAGGCGCTACCGGTGAAGCCGAACGCGATGGCGAAGCGTCTGACGACGATACCGCTGACGCTGAAGCAGCGGAGGAAGTCGAGGAGCTGGCATCGGAATCTTCGTTTTCATCCTCATCGTCATCACTGGCCTGGGTTGCCGAAAAATTTCCAGCTGCAAAAGCAGGATGGGCCGTATAGCGCCACCCTGCGCCGGGGGCAAACGCCGGAACACTCCCGGGTGTGAAGCTGTTGCGCG